>JANXRU010000110.1 GCA_025356715.1 Bacteroidota bacterium | reverse complement strand
ACCAGCTTGAGTCAACCAACTTATTAACTGTTTTAGATAGGTTAACCTATTTCTATTATTTATGATAATAGGAATATTATAGTGACTCTTCAAAGTGTTAAATTTCGATTTAAAGAAAATTTTTCGTTTAATTACAGCACATAATTTATACCAACGAGTTTTATACGAACTGAAATTTAAAGTAAAAACATCTTTGATTAGCTGATTAAAGTCCATAATTCTTATTTTTTTACTATGGAATAAATCAATTTCGCGCAACTTAATAAAAATGGTTTTTTATATAACCAATTAAGAACAACTTGAGGTTTACTTCTTTTTATATAAGAAAAATTTAAAGCGCTTTTAATAACATCTGGATGAAAATAAGCTAATTGTACTTTGTATTTTTCTTGCTTATGAAGTTCTTCAAATTTCGAAGACGAGCCAATACCATCCGTATTAAATACTGAAACAAAAATAGAAATATGTTTAATGTTCACTTTATGAATATATATAACCTTAAGAAAGAAATCATAATCAGACACAATTTTATATGTTTCATTATAGTTTCCATAAGTAGTAAATAATTCTTTCTTAACAAACGAAACAGGATGCCATAAAGTCCCTCTAATCATTTCTTCAAAGAGTAATGGAGCCGCAGACTCTACATATTCCTTTTGATTATTCCTGTCTATAATCATATCGCCATAAACAATATCATTACCATCAAGTTGAGTTACAACATTTTGTAAAACCAATTTATCTACCAAATAATCTCCTGAATTTAAAAATAATAAATAGTGGCCACTTGCCATTTCAATACCTTTATTCATGGCATTATAAATGCCAGTATCAGGTTCTGAAAGCCATTTTGTAATTTTAGAAGTATTGAATTGTAATATAGATTTACTCCCATCATTCGAATCCCCATCAATAATAATAAATTCAAACTCTTTATAAGTCTGATTAATAACAGAATCAATGGTTTTTTGTAAACCAGCCGAATTGTTTTTATTGACAGTAATAATTGATAGTTTTATCATTAAAAGTTATTCATTTTTTCAATAACTTTAAAAACATCATCCTTAGTATGAAAATAAGAAATAGGTAAACTTAAAGTAGTTTGATGAATTTCATTAGCAATTGGTGTATGTTGATTATCCAAAATACCAATCATTGCTTGTTGCTTATTAGGAGCAACAGGATAATGGATTTCTGTTTTAATTTCATTTTTCAATAAATACTCTTTTAAACTATCTCTTTTTGAATGCCTAATATTAAAGATATGATAAACATCAAAATAATCAGGATGCACTTGTGGTTTAATAAAATCTGATTTAAGTTCTTTCAAATAAATGGCAGATAAAAGTCTTTTATGATCATTAATATCATTGATCCTTTTTAATTTTATTAATAAAAAAGCAGCCTGCATTTCATCTAAACGAGAGTTTACACCAACTTCTTTATTATAATATCTAACTTCAGAGCCATAATTTCTAAGTGTTCTAACTAGTTTATCAGATTCACTATTATTAGTTGTAACAGCACCTGCATCTCCCAAAGAACCTAAATTTTTTGTTGGATAAAAACTATGTGCTGCAAAATCGCCAAAACTTCCAGAAATTTGATTTTTAAATTTGGCTCCATGTGATTGGGCACAATCTTCAATTACAATAAGGTTATGTTTTTTGGCAATAGCCAATATCTTATCCATTTCACATACCTTTCCGTATAAATGAACAACCATTATTGCCTTTGTTTTTAAAGTAATACTTTGTTCAATTAAATCGGGATCAATATTATAAGTATTTATATTGGGCTCTACTAATACTGGGTTCAAATTATTTTGTACAATTGACAAAATAGTAGCAATATATGTATTAGATGGGACTAAAATTTCACAACCCTTTTCTAATTTTAAAGCTTTTAAAGATAGATATAAAGCGTCTAAACCATTGGCAACACCAATACAATGTTTCGAGTTGCAATATTTTGCATACTCAGTTTCAAATTGTTTTACTTTATTACCTAAAATATACCAGCCACTCTTTAGCACTTCGTTAAACGCCAAATTGTATTCATCAAAAAAAGGTTTATTTAATTCAAATAAGTTTTCGTATTCTATCATTAGTTAATTAATTTTACTATTTATTATCACTGCTAATTTTATCAAGAAATTTAATTAGTTTCATCACAAACTTTCTAAATCTAGAAGTATTTATTTCAAGTTGCTCTGCTTTATAAAGAACATAATGAATTGGAATATTTTTTAATTTTAAATAGCCATTTTTATCTATTTCAATAAAATATTGGTCATATAACTTTTTTAATAATGGGAATTTAATAAAATCAAATCGTTTATAAAATCTTGAAATTTCATTTCTATCACTACTTAAATTACTAAAATGGTAAAAAACTAGTTTTGTATTATCATTTAGTATGATTTCATTATCCTCATTAACACTTACAATATGACGTTCATGGAGATTCCAAGGAGCCATATTAAAGTTATATGACTTTATTACCTCAACATCATCATAATAAATTGGAACAAAATTTATCCATAATTGATCAACAAATAATCCATCTAGAACTCTATTATAACCAAGATTTAAAGTTTTTTCTTCCCACCAATTAAGCATCTTTATTGCCGACGATTTTTTTGCATTAATTCCTATAAAACCAAGATTATATACTCCATAATTTAAAAATAAATTTTCTGAAGGCAAAAAATCATCCGATATAATTGGAGATGTAATATGAGGGGTTAAAACAATTGCTTTATCCCTTAAAATTTGATTTACAAACTCAATTGGATTATAAAAACAAATATCAGGATCGATGTAATATATAATTTCAGCATTAGAATTTTCTTCGATGATATATTTAAACACAGAGGGTTTAACACATGTATTAAATTCTATTATATCATATTTAGCAATGAGTTCATTTATATTTAAGGATTTAATTTTGCTAATAGGGGTTATAATAGCGGGTTCAAATATGGAATAATCTATTTCAGATGAAATTTCATCAACCAAACCTATATAAAATTTAAAATCAGGATTAAATTTCAAAAAAGATTCTTTAAGTACATTAGCTTGTGCCAAATAATTATTTGAACAAAGTGTAAATGCTATATTTTTTTGATTAAAACTCATTAATTAGATACAAGTATAAATATTCTTTTTCTAAAATTACGTTGTTAGTTATTTGAGGCTATTTTCTTCTTTAATTTAGAGAAAAATCGACCTATTCCACCAATAATAAAGCGAAAATAATGATCCTTTTTCTGTTTTTCCAAAAGTTGATTATAAAAGGCAAAACTACTGTTATTTATCATAGGGTCAAATAACGAAAATCCAAAATAAGCTATCATGTTAGTTACAAAATCATTTGACAGTGCAATATCCACATTATTACCTGAAAAACCCGCTACAGAATATTTAGAAATAATTAAATCGCTATACTGAAATTCCATTTGAGCCCAACATTTTAAATTAAAATCCCAATCGGCTGATTTAATATAATCTATTCGATAATTTCCAATATTGTTTAATATAAAAAATCGATTATAAAAAATTGCTTGATGACAAATATTTTGGTTTAGTAGTTTTTTTGTAGAAAAAATGCCTGCATAAATATCACCATTTTTAGCCCACGAGCAATTACCTCTAATTTCAACATTACCATAAATAACTTTTTTAGAACAATTACTAATTGCTTTATTAATTTGAGTTAATACAGTTGAATTATAAAAAACATCATCGCTACCTAAAAAAAAGAGCCATTCGCCTTTTGCCAAATCTATTCCCTTATTCATAGCATCGTAAATTCCTTTATCTTTTTCGCTAAAAATTTTAATATTAGAATGTAATTTTGAATAATTGTTTATTATACTTAATGTGTCATCATTTGAAACTGAATCTATTATAAGGATTTCGAATGAAGAAAAATTTTGTTCAAATATACTTTCTAAACATGGCGTAATAGTAGCCGCTGAATTAAAGGTTGGAATTATGATTGAAAAAACTGGGTTTTGCATTATTTTTAAAAATAGTTTTAATTTATATTTTCATAAAAAAAATAATGAGAATGTTTAAACCTTTCGATAGCAGCTTTTCCAAATACATTAATAAAAGAGTGTTTAATATCTCTTAAATAATTAATGAATTTTATTTTAAATGTAGGGGGCATTATTGGAGAAGATTCAAAAGAACCATCAATATTAACTGAAGGCAGTTTATTGTTTAATGTTTTTTTTAATTCAAGAATTCTTTTTACATAATCAAAATAAAATAATGTTTTTGAATCCTTAGTCATTTCATAATCTTTACCTGTTAAAGAAACAATTTTATTGGAATAAAATTTCAAAGCATGATAATGAAAAAAAACGGCATCAAACTTTTTTCCTGAACTAATTTCATATCCAGTAATTTTGTCATCACTATTTTTTGAAAAATGATATTGTTGTAGGTTCCAAGGAGCAATTCCTCCCCCTAAATGTTTCAATTCATGAACGCAATCAAATCGTGTTGTCCAATCATCTAAATATTTTTGATCACCAAATTTCCCATCTTCAATTCTACCATAACACCAATCTATACAGGCATTTCTCCACCATCTCAATACTTCCATTCCCTTTATATTATTTTTAAAGGTAACGAACTGCACACAGTATTTTCCATAAATTTCGGATTCAGTATATTTTTCAGTAAATCGATGCTCTGTTATTAATACGGATTTATCTCCCATTTCTTCCACCAAAATTTTTGGGTCTGAATAAAAAAACATATCTGCATCAATGTAAGTACAGTTTTCTAATTGAAATTTTTCTATAGAAAATAATATAGTTGAAGAAGCGCAAGTCCAGCAATATTCGCCAGCAGTGCGATTTGATTTTACCCTCAATAAGTCCTGATCTTCAAATTCTTTTAAAGAGATAACCGTTAAGTTTGGATAATCTTCTTTTTTTAAAAACTGATAACAAGTATCATCAAAAGAAAAAACATAAAGATGGAAATTTGCACTATGTTTAGCCAAAGATTGATACATTAACAATCCTCTGGAAAGATAAGATGAATTAAATAATGTACAGAAATTTAGTTTCACAGCTTATTAATTAGGCGTATCAATTTATTTCTTACCTTATTTTTAATTGAACTTTTGACTTCAGACGGTTTTAAATGTTCTAAAGAATACTCTACTAATTCATTCATTAAATTTACATCAATTGAATGTTTCAAATTAAGTAAATCAAGCGCAAAACCATGTTGATTCTTAATTGTGCTAAATACCCATCCTAATAATATATCTCTATTACTGCTCTTATTTTCAAATGTATTAAAATAGGTTATTTCTCCCCAACAAGAGCAATTTGGAATATTAAAATCAGTATTTGAGTCCAACTTATATTTTTGTAGAGTCGTTTTAGCAATACGTTTTGATCCCATGATTTTTATTTCAGAAGCCCAGTATGGCATTTGATCCATATAAATCAAGACTCCATGCAGTTTATCTTCACCTTTATACGCATTAATAATTCCTGGTTCAAACTGTGTAATAATTGCATTATTTTGTATTTCTATAGGTAATGAAGTAAATAATCTTAGATCAGTTCCTTGAGAATCTGTTTTAAACCAATCTATATAATTAATATTCCTGTCTTTTAAAACTTCAGATAAAGAAACATTATTTAGTTCAATTTCGCTATCAACTTTAAACAGATCAGAAAAACTCCAATTATCTAATTTATCATTTAATGGATACAGTGAGCTGGAACAATGAGGTGAACTTGTTAAATAAAATTTTGTTTTTTTATCTGATTTATCAGATACTATCGCGTTGATTAAAAACAAATTCTTAAATCCTGAATTGGTCGTATTAGTATCAAAATCTCTACTATCAGCATCAAAACCAACACAATTAGAATATTTAGCAATTAAACTCCATTCAGGATGTATTGCCCCTGATGCTCCTATGTCAATTAAAACTACTGGCTTTTCATCAAATTCAGGTAGCCTTAAAATTTTATCAATAATTGAAATAATTTTTGTCATAAATGTACAGTATAATTAAAGTATTTTTTTAAAGTGTGAAATAAGTTGAAATACATGCGAATCATAAGTATAATCTTTTATTGTTCTTTTTTGAGCATTCAGTCCAATTTCAATTGCTTTATCAGGATATTGTAAATAATAATTTAATTTTTCTGTAGCCTCTGACATTGAGTTATATGTTACAATTTCTTTATCTATTTCAAATAAACTCGACAAATTACTTCCATAGTCATTAAGAATCATGGTACCCACGCCAGTTGCTTCAAACATACGCATATTCCCAACGTCACCTTTCAATAATTCTTCATGAATATTAAAAGTTATTAATGAATTTTTTAATAACTGATACATATCTAAAGCCCATGCCTCGCCTTGATGCTTCATTCTAATATCCTTGTAAATATCTTTTGCAAACCACTTTTTAAATGGATTGGAAGGAAGATTTGGTATACCATATCCCCACAATTTAATATCAGTATTTTTGCATAAAAAATTTAAGGCTTCCCAACGATTTTTGTGAAGGTCGCTTATTCCTCCAATAAATGAAAATGGAATATTTTTTTGTTCATTTTTTAACCTAGACAAAATTGCCGAATTAAATGCTGGCAATAAATACTCGCTTTTTATGCCTTTACTATTAAACTGTTTCTTAAAATCATTGGTAGAAGTTAAAATCAATTTGATGGAACTTAAATTTGGAAGATTGGAAAAAGGAAATGATATCCAAGCAGCACTTGCTTTACAATAATTTGAAACCTCTTTCAAAAATTTAGTTGAATGACTATTAATTGCATCTGTATAAAAAACATCTGGCTTAATTTTTTTCACTTGTTCTAATTCTATTTCCTCAAACCAATTATCATCTTTATAAGAAATATTGTTTTCTTTCGCCCATTTTTTTTGAATTATTTCAGCATTTTGAATGACGATACTAGCCTCATTTCCTTGTTTTTTGGCATATTCATAGGCAGATCCTGTGTCTGCAAAACACTCATTCACAATGATATTAATGCATTCAGTATAAGAAAAATCATTAAAATAATTGTATTTATTATACAAGCTATTTAAGTATGGAGGATAATATGATGTTATAAATAAAATATGCATATGATATATTTTAATTTATTTGAATCTTTTTATAAAAATACACTATTTCATTGGTAGATAAAAAGGTGTAAGAATATACCATTGTGTAATTTACCCCAAGGCTTATTCCATATTCTTCGAACATTTTGTGAAATTTAGAACTTAAATGTACAGTACTTGGCACAACAATTAATTCAGTAGAGTTTTTAATTTTCTCTCTATTTAAAACGTATTTGTCTCCTTCTATATATTGCTCTCCGTCAGATATAGGGCATTCGGGTGACATGTTTTTATTTGTTAAATAGTATAATCCAAAATAATTAAAAAAAGTTAACACTTTTGATTTAGAAGGACTTAATTTATTAGTAATTAAATTTAAACATGTATAATCAACAAATCTTTCATAATTTTCATAAATACCATCTATTGAAGGGTTAAAATGAATTGGGTATTTTTTTTCTAAAAGATTATTTTGACGATAAGGATACTTAATTGCTCCATTATAAATAACCAATAAAATAAATAAACAAATGTATAAGGATTGTAAAGGAAAATACAATTGATCCATTTTACTATTATTAAGCACTAATATAATCATACCCGCTAAACTAAAACATAAGGCCTGAGAGGTTGTATAATAAAACGAGTTATTAGTCCCAATCATCAATAAAAAAGGTGTTATTATTAAAATGACAGCAATTATATTGGCTTGAGAAAAGATTAATTCTAAAGATTTTTTAGTATAGTTAAGACTAATATAAATAACACCATTAATCAATAAAATGCTACCAACAATAAAATCATTATATAATGTTTTACTATTTCCTTCAAAAAACATAAAACCTACAGCAAAATTTATAACAATTGGTAGGTATTTCAATGCAGTATTTTTTTTTGTATTAAATTTATAAATCAAACCTATTAAAATAGAAATGGCTAATAGGTAATTTAAATAACCTAATTCTTTACATTGTTTTAAAAACTCAATTAATTGCTTAGAATATGAAATAGTATCTAATTGTTTAATTTCAAAAAGAGCTACTTTATAATTATTTAAAATTT
>JANXRU010000079.1 GCA_025356715.1 Bacteroidota bacterium | reverse complement strand
TCCATAAGTTTCCCATCCAGCATTTTTAATCTCAGACAAAAACATTCCTGTTCCACATCCATAATCTAAAATAGTTCCACGTGAAACAAAACCAGCAATCATTTTAACCTTAGACTTTAAAGTATGAGATCTTACAATATGGTAAAGCTTATTTATTATTCCTTTATTAGAATTAGAATGGGAAACATAGGACTCCGCCTTATAATAACCTCCCAATACAGCATTTTCTGGACGAGGGTTTGTAAACTTAAAACCACAACCTTTGCAAGAAACTATATTGAATTGTTCCTGACTTACTGTATAATCTTTACAAAATAAAAATGGTTCGAAACTAGCAGAACCACAAACAAGGCATTTTTCTATTGTTAACATTTATTATTGATTAGATAAGAATTAGTTATTTGTTCCACGTGAAACAATCTATTCTGATTGAATACAAAGGTAATCTTTTTTTAGTAATGAATAAATTGCGCTGTCTAAAAAGGTATTTCTAAAAAAATAGTTTTCCCTAAAATGAGCTTCTTTAATAAAACCCATTTTTGTTATTAATTTGATTGAAGGGCTGTTCGCCGGATTCACATCGGCCTCTATAGAGTGGAAATTGAACTGATTAAAAGCAATATTTAAAATAGCCTGTAATGCTTCGCTACCCAAACCCCTGTTTTGAAACTTAGGGAGTAGGGCATAGCCAATTTCTGCTCTATAATTTATAAAATCAATTCTGTGAAATCCAAAATGACCTATCATACGATTGTCATCTTTTAAACAAACAGCCCAAGCAATACCCGTATTATTATTTATTCCTTGTTCAATCAGATTTATAAAAGATTCTATTTCTGCCATACTTTCGATAGGGTTTTTATCAATTGCAGACATAACTTCTTTGTTGGATCTAATCGTAAAAAAGTCGGAAGTGTCATCTAAAGAAATCCTACGAAGAATCAATCTATTTGTATATAATATTGGAAATGGGGTTAGGTTAATCTTCAGCATCATGTTCCACGTGAAACTATCTTCCTAAATGAACTAATAAAACTGAAATATCGGCTGGATTGATGCCCGAAATACGACTTGCTTGACCAATGGTTTCTGGGCGAAGTTTCGTTAGCTTATCCTTAGCTTCTAATGATAAACTACTAATAGCTTTATAATCGAAATCAGATTTGATTTTATAATTATCAAGCTTGATGACTTTTTCGGCGCCTTCTTTTTCTCGTTCAATATAGCCTTCGTACTTCATTAAAATTTCTGCTTGCTGAATAACATCTGTATTAAATTCTTTTGTAAAACCAGCTAAGTCTTTATTGTATCTAATTAGATCAAGAAGAGAGACATCAGGGCGAGACAGCACAGAAAAATAACGCGTTTTTTGAACTAGAGCTGAAGAGTTTATACTTTCTAAATATGGGTTCGTTTCTTCAGGAGTAGCGCTATTATTTTTAAAGTAATGAATTAATGATTCGTACTTTTTTATTTTATCATTTACCTTATCTAATCGAGCTTGACCTGCTAAACCAATAGAGTGGGAGAGAGGCGTTAAACGAACATCCGCATTGTCTTGTCTTAACAACAATCGATATTCCGAACGGGATGTAAACATACGGTAAGGTTCGTCTGTTCCCTTAGTAACTAAATCGTCTATTAAAACACCAATATAGGCCTCGTGACGTTTTAAAACAAAAGGATCTTTTTCGTTAATTTTAAGGTGCGCGTTTATGCCGGCCATTTGTCCCTGACAAGCGGCTTCTTCATAGCCAGTTGTTCCGTTAATTTGTCCAGCGAAATATAAATTGTCAACCAACTTGGTTTCTAAAGAAAGCTTTAATTGTGTTGGAGGAAAATAATCATACTCAATGGCGTAACCTGGACGAAACATTTTTGCTTTTTCAAAACCGGGAATAAATTGTAATGCCTTTTGTTGAACATCTACTGGTAAAGAAGTTGAAAATCCATTAACATATATTTCATGAGTGTTCCAGCCTTCAGGCTCAACAAATAGTTGGTGTCTTTCTCTTTCAGAAAAACGTGTGATTTTATCTTCAATACTTGGGCAATAACGTGGTCCTAATCCCTGAATTCTTCCTGAATACATGGGAGATTTTTCAAAACCTGTTTTTAGAATATCGTGAACCGCTTGATTGGTATAAGTAATATGACAGGGAATTTGTTTTTTAATTTTTCTGTTTTCGTCTTTGCTAAAGAAAGGTGAAGTATCATCTAAATAAGAAAACTTATCAATAGCTAAATCTCCTTCTTGTTCTTCCATTTTAGAATAATCCAACGTTCGGCCATCAATACGAGGCGGGGTGCCTGTTTTCATGCGTCCGTTTTCAAATCCTAATTTAGCTAACTGTTCTGTAATACCGTAACTTGCTGATTCTCCGCTCCTTCCCCCTCCAATTTGTTTTTCTCCAAGATGAATTAAGCCATTTAAAAACGTTCCATTTGTTAAAACAACTGCTTTAGCTTTAAATTCTAAACCCATACCCGTGATCACACCTTCAACACGTTTACCATCTTTACTTACAATTAATTCGCGACACATGTCTTGCCAAAAATCAACGTTGGGGGTTTCTTCCAGCATTTCTCGCCAAGTAGTTGCAAACAACATACGATCGTTTTGTGTGCGAGGACTCCACATAGCTGGGCCTTTAGAACGATTGAGTATACGAAATTGTATAGCAGATTTATCAGAAACAATACCACTATAACCGCCTAAAGCATCAATTTCACGCACTATTTGCCCTTTTGCAATACCACCCATAGCCGGGTTACAGCTCATTTGAGCAATAGTTTGCATGTTCATGGTCAATAATAAAACTTTAGAGCCCATGTTAGCAGCAGCAGCAGCGGCCTCGCAACCTGCGTGACCAGCACCAACTACTATAATATCGTATTGTGAATTCAATTTAGAAAAGATGTAAGATTAAAGAAGTAAGATTAAAGATCAGAAAACCGTACAAACAATCTTTAATCTTATGTCTTACTTCTTAAATACTAATATTTAGATCATATTTAATTTACTCAATAAATCATCGCGGTAAGAGCCGCCAACCGGGATTACTTTTTTGTTTTCTTCTAAAACAACGGTTTGGTTTTCGATGGTTTGTATTTTATCTATACGAGCAATAAAAGAGCGATGAACGCGAATAAAATCCCCATTATCTAATTTCTTTTCAATGTCTTTCATTGTAGAGTGGATGGTATAGCGCGTGTATTGGGTGTTTATAACCACATAATCTTTTAATGCTTCTACGTAAAAAATATCTTTTAAATTAACTTTTACTAAACGAGAGTTGGATTTAACGAATAAAATATCTTTAGCTGCTTCGTCTTTATTCTCCACTAAAGAATACAAGAAATCGCGTTCTTTTTGTACTTCACTATCTTTTTTATGCTTATAAATAGCCATTTCAATGGTAGAGTGTAAATCTATTTCTTTGAATGGTTTTAAAATATAACCATAAGGTTCTGTAATTTTTGCTTTAGCTAATGTACTTTCATCGGCATAAGCTGTTAAAAAGATAACAGGAATATTGTATTCTTTTTTAATGACTTCGGCTACGTCAATACCAGTCATTGAGCCTTTAATCATAATATCCATTAAAACGATATCGGGCTCTAAATCCACGATGTTTTTAACAGCGTCTGCTCCATTATTACTAATACCAAGTACGTTATAGCCTAATTTTTTTAAGCTATTTTGAATGTCTTTTGCAACGATGCTCTCGTCTTCGACAATGTAAACGTTGGTGTGATTGTTTTCCATTAAAATTATATTTTGAATTGTATTTTAAATTTGGTTCCTTTTGTTCTGTCTAAAATGATAGTTCCGTTAATCTGTTCTACAAGCGTATCTACAAGCTGTAATCCAAGGGTTTGAGATTGTTTTAAATCTATATTCAAAGGAATTCCAATCCCATTATCTCCAGCTTCCAACTCAACATTGTTATTGTTAATTTTCAAAGTTACGAAGATTATTCCATCTCTATTATCAGGAAATGCATATTTTAATGAATTTGATATAATTTCATTAATAATTAACCCACAAGGTATAGACGTATCAAGGTTTAAGAACAGTTTATCAAGCGTTAAAATTAATTTTATTTTTTGAGAATTGACAGAATAGGTGTGAACAAGGTTTTTTGATAAAGTTGCTACATATTCCGAAAAATTAACCGACTCAAAGTTCTTTGTTTGATATAAACTTTCGTGAATAAACGCCATTGATTTAATTCTATTTTGGCATTCTTTAAGTAAATTAAGCGCATAAACATCGCTCACATAAGATGATTGTAGATTTAATATACTTGAAATTACTTGCATATTATTTTTTACACGATGATGAACCTCCTTTAATAAAACTTCCTTCTCTTTTAGTGATTGATTAATTTTATCTTCATTCAATTTTTTATCTGTAATGTCAAAGCCGATTCCCGACACTTCTAAAACTTCATTATTATTGTTTTTAATTGGATATAAATAATATTGTCTATGTACTTTAGATCCGTCGGTATTTGAGCGCTCGGTGGTTAAATCAACTTTTTTTCCAGCAAACGCATTTTTATACTGTTCGTTCCATTCCGACTCGTTTTTGGCTTTTATGTATTTTGGTAATTCTCGCAAACTTTTTCCTACTTCAGGATAAAAGCCATAAAGGCCATAAATAGCATCAGCGTAATTTTGGTTAAAAGAGGTTAGTTTAAGTTCCTTGTTTATTGTCCACATTAATTGCTCACCACTTTCGAAAATAGCTTTTAATTTAGCCGACTGTTCTAAGATTATTTTTTCACTTTCTATCCTTTCAGTAATATCTTGTGCTATCACAGAGACTTCAACGATTTTGCCATTAAAAGAAATTGGATGTAAATGTATTTCTCTATAAATATCTGTATTATTAATGTGGGTTTTATGCACAAACACATGGGGCTTCCCCTTTAGCACAATATTATATTTATCTACCCAAAAAGATTTTTTTATTTTATCGTGTATTGTATCTAATACAGAAATGACATTATTTTCCTCTAACCTCTTTCTTTGAAGGTTGCTTCTTATTAAATTAAAATAGTTTTTATTATAAGACGTTAATTCCAATTTGTTATTAATCGTCCAAATTAAATGGTCTCCTGTATCAAAAATAGCATTTAGCTTAGCAGACTGATTAATTATTTTTTGTTCGTATCGTTTATTGTCTGTTGTATCATGAGACAAGCAGGCCACTTCAATAATATTACCCTTTGCATCCCTGATGGGATTTAAATAAATTTCGTTCCATTTTAAATCTCCGTTAGCGTCTAATTGCTCCCTCTCCATTTTCAACGACCCTCCTAAAAAAACTTTTTTATAAAGATTATACCAGTAATTTTTATACGCTAATTGTTTTGATTTTGGTAAAACTAAATGAAGTTGTGTGTTTAGTATAGGTTCTGAGTTATTAAAGTCCTTAAAAATAGAAGCGAAATTTTTATTAAAAGACGTTGCTTTAAATTCCTTATCAATCGTCCAAATAACATGAGAAGAACTTTCGAAAATAGATGATAATTTAGCTGCTTGATTATCAGAGTCGCTTTGTAGATTTTTCAGTTCTGTAACATCATTCGAAATACATGAAATTTCTTCCACATTAGTTCCATTTAAAATAGGACTAAATATTATTTGTTGGTATTTTTTTTGATTATTTACATCTACGTTTTCTGCCGTAAATTCTACTCTTTTTCCAGTTTCAAAAACTTCTTTATATTTACTTATCCACCAATCATGATAGCGTTTTGTAGCTGCTGTTTTGTGGGGATTATATATTTTCTTTTCAAGAGTGGGCTTTATGTTATACAGCAAAAACATAGCATCAGAAAAGTTTTTATTGAAGGATGTAAAAAAATAATTCTTATCTACTGTCCACATTAATTGTTTACCACTTTCGAAAATAGCTTTCAATTTTGCTGTTTGTTCTGAAATTTTTTGTTCAGCCAATTTACGTTCAGTAATATCTTGTGCAATTACAGCAATCTCATTAACATCTCCCTTAATATCTCTTGTAGTATGTAAATAGAGTTCTCGATAATACATATTCCCAAAATTATCTCTATTTTCTATTTCAAAAAACTCAACCGTATTATCTTTTTTGTCTCTAAATAATTGTTTGTATTTTTTATTCCAAAACTCGGTGTTTATTGACTTGTTTGTTTTAGATTTTACATCACTAATTTTGATTCCTATTTTTATTTCGAAACCAAATAATTTTTTTATATATTCATAATAATTTCTATTAAAAGACGTAAAAACCAAATTACGATCCACTGTCCATATTAAATGCGAGGTGTTATTAAAAATAGCTTCGTATTTAGTAGTTTGTGAAACTAGCTCGCTTTGCAGTTTCTTTCTATAATTAATTTCTTGAATTAGTTTTTTATTTGACTCTTCTGCTATTTCAGCACGAAGTATTTCGCTTTGGAGCTTATTTTTTTCTGTGAGATTTAAAATGGTTGTTTGAACGCAAGGCTTACCATAATAATTAAATGGAACTGATTTTAATTCAACCTCAACATTGTTGCCTTTACTTGTTTTAATGACATATTTTATATCAGGCTGCGCTACTCCGTTAGTCGCATTCTTTGCTCTGCTAATTGCTTTTTTACGCTGTGTTGGTGAAAAATATTTTAATAAATCCTTTCCGATTAATTTTTCAGGATTATCGATTTCTAAAATATTAGCAGCCTTTTTATTACAATAAATACATTTCCCATCATGAATAAAAATACCTACAGGAGAACTATCTAAAAGATTTTTATAATTAATCCATTTTTGTTCTAATTCTATTTGGGCTGTTTTTTCTTTAGTAATGTCACGACTTATTCCTAAAATAAATTTGATTTTTCCTTCATCGTTATAAATCGGCGAAAAATTATCTTCTATCCAAATTAGTTTTCCTTGCTTTGTTTTATATTGAAACGAACAGCTTGTGGATTTTAAAGTGTTATTTTTTTCCTTTTTTCTTAATTGATCTTCAAAAAGTTTATACCCCTTTTTATCTACTACTATTTCGCTGCCAAAATTCCCATTTTTATAAAAGTCATCTGGAGAATATCCTAATATTTTTTTTATAGCTGGGCTAACAAATATATAGCGAGGTTTTGGTTTATAGGTAGAGAAAAAAATTAAATCATTTGCGTTCGTTGTTATTAATTCTAAATTTTCTTTAGCAGTTGATAATTCCTCCCGATATTTAACTTGTTCCGATATTTCAGTAAAAATAGTTTGTATAACTTTTTGTCCATTAAACTCTATAGCGCTCGATTTTACTTCTAAGTCAATTATTTTATCTTTTGCATTCTTAATCTTTAATTCAAAAGGAATAAATTTCTGACCTTGAAATACTTTAATTGAATTTTCTTTAATGCGTTGATGATATTTTGGTAATAAAAAATCAAAAATAGAATAATTATTTATTTCTTTTTTTAAAGCCTTTGATGGTTGAAAAATTTTTAAAGCTTCTTTATTCAGAAATAAAATTTTATGCAGTGAAAAAAGAACAACGCCAACGGGTAAAGAATTTAAAACCTTAATAACAGAAGCATCACCATCGCTTAATTTTTGGCTACCTTCTTTCGTTTTTTTTAATGACGTTTTATAATTATTCGTCTTTAGTTTCATCTTGTATTTTACCTGCTTTTTTATCTTTATCTAAAATAGTTTTATCTGCTTTATTTATGTTTATGGAAGAATAATATCTTAAACTTTCCTCATAAGTAGGTGTAATTTTTATACCTTGAAATTTAATTTCTATATCATTTTCATAGGTAATCGTTAGATAATTAAATCCATTATCATAATAAAATTTCCAATTCCCTTGTTTCATTCCGGCAGTATAATTTCCTTGGGTCATTATTCTTCCATTTTCAAAATACCAAGTATGTAATCCGTCTTCATCACCATTTAAAAAAATTCCTTCATATCTTAATTTACCTTTAGGCATATAAAATCGTTTCCAAAGGCTATCCGGCTTATCATTTGTATACTTTCCAATTTCCTTATATTCCGGAGTTTCATAAGTCCATATACCTTGTTGCATATCATCTTCATATTCTCCTTTTGTTATTACTTTTCCATCTTCAGTATATTCAGTCATTAATCCATTACGTAAATTATCTATATAAATCTCTTCACGTAAAATCGCTCCATTTTCATAAAACCATTTCCAATCACCTTGAGCGCGACCTTTTTTATCATATCTCCCTTTTTGTTCTATAGGACCAGTTGCATAATAAAAAATCCAATCTCCTATTCGTTTATCATTTGCATACAAGCCCTTTCCTTTAAATTCGCCTGTATTATGATATTCATTCCATATACCTATTTTAATTCGCATAGAATCAACAGCACCATATTCTATTTTAACTCCTTCATTATAGGTTATTCCAGAATCGGGAACCGCTTTATTTCTACAAACATATTTTTTAATCATTACATCACTCGTATCATCACGTGATATAGATAATGAATCACAAAACATTTTTTGTTTATAATGATAATGTGTTCCTACTGGCATACCATTAATGTAACCGCCTTCGTATTTCATGGTACCATCTTCATAAAATTCATGATATACATCTAACTTAGCTAATTCAGGGGCATTTTTTACAACTTTTCCATTATTAAATTTTTCTGTATTCGTTAAATTCCCCTTTATATCATACGTTTTAACATAACCATCAATAACATCATCTTTATATTTTTTTTCTTCTTTTACTTTTCCATCATCATAAAAGGACTTATATATTCCTTGTTTTTTTCCTAATTCATCTTTTCTATTTAATTTTTCAATATTTGCTAAAATTCCTCCTTGATATTTAATAATAGAAATAAGTACTGAATCTTCTGAATATTCATAAGCATAACCATCAGGTCTTCCTTTTACATAGGGTGTTATTTGTTTAATTTTTCCTGAAGGATAATAAGACGAACTAATACCTTGTTTAATATCATTTACAAAGCTTTCTTTATAAATAACATGTTGATTTGTATCATAAGTTAACGTAAAACCATTTTTTTTAGACTCCAAATAATTTACTGATTTTGTTATTTTACCACGTTCAGAGTAAAAATTCCAAATACTATCTAATTGAAAATTTTTACGATTTCCTTCTATTTTTATATTACCATTTTTATAATAATTTTTCCAATAACCATCAGCCTTACCATCACGCATCGTTCCTTCTGATGATTTTGAACCATTATCATATTTAAATAAATTATAACCATTTGGATTTGTTACCTGAGCTATAAAATATGAATTATGAGTTATGAGTAAAATAAATATGAAAATCCTAAACGGAAAATACATTACATTATAAATTGAATTTTGCATAAAATTGGAGTTCTAATTTAGAATTTATAATTCATATCTCATAACTAAATTATAATCCAAATTTAGCTGATAATTCAAGCATTTTATTAATAGGAGCTTTTGATTTTTCAATCAATTCATTACTCATTAATAATTCAGGTTGCTCATATTTTAAAGCCAAATAAATTTTTTCTAAAGTATTTAATTTCATATGCGGACAATCATTACACGCACAACTATTATTTGGTGGTGCTGGTATAAATGTTTTACTTGGACTGGCTTTTTGCATTTGATGAATAATACCAGTTTCCGTTAACACAATAAATTCTTGAGCATCAGATTTTTTACTATAATTTAAAATAGCCGTTGTACTTCCTATAAAATGGGCAAATTCTAAAATACGAGCCTCACACTCAGGATGCGCTAATACTAGTGCTTTAGGGTGTTGCGCTTTTAATTTAATGAGTTTTTCTAAACTAAATATTTCATGCACCATACAACTGCCATTCCATAAAACCATATCCCGACCCGTAATTTTATTGATATAAGCTCCTAAATTTTTATCAGGTGCAAATATTATTTTTTGATCTTTAGGAAATGACTCTACTATTTGAACAGCATTTGTACTCGTTACAATGACATCTGAGAGCGCTTTAATGTCGGCAGTACAGTTTATATAGGTTAATACGATATGATCGGGGTGCGAGGCTTTAAATGCCGAAAATTCATCAGCTGGACAAGAATCTGCTAAAGAACAACCTGCTTTT
The DNA here is from genome assembly GCA_025356715.1 of Bacteroidota bacterium. The sequence goes on along the minus strand of JANXRU010000079.1, from coordinate 466 downwards.
AAATCCGGAAGTAATACTTTTGTTTTAGAATTCAAAATTTTTGCTGTTTCTGCCATAAAATGCACACCTGCAAATAAAATGATGTCGGCTGTCGATTTTTCGGCCTGTTGAGCGAGGCCTAAACTGTCGCCAATATAGTCTGCAATATCCTGTATATCAGCATCTTGATAGTAATGGGCAAGGATGATTGCATTCTTGGTTTTCTTAAGATGCGAAATCTCTTTGAACAAATCAAGAGATGAATCAATTTTTTTTTCGATATAACCTTTTTCTAAATTCATTATAATAATATAATATTTTTTAAAATTTTAAAATTATGTATATAGTATATAAGCTGTTAATACTGTGTAAAAATAAGCTTTTGTTTGCTTGTTTATATACTTAATTAGAGTCTATTAACATTTTTTGAACTAGCTTATTTTACCTATATGCTTGACGGCTAGTAAAGTCAATAGTAATGAACAAA
>JANXRU010000063.1 GCA_025356715.1 Bacteroidota bacterium | reverse complement strand
GTAAAATACATCAATTACCGTTTACGTAAGCATGGCGTGGTTATTAACGCGGTTCGTTCTCGTGCTATTAAAACCAAACTATTTGAAAATACCTTTGGAAAAGATTTAGTTGAATTTGCGGCTAAATATGTACCTGATAATTACTGGATAGAACCAATAGAATTAGCAGAGGCTATTGTAGGCTTATGTTCAGGCTATTGCGATACAATTAGTGGGCAAATTATTACGGTTGATAAAGGAACCAGCTTCTTTGACAATCTGATGGAAATTTACACACGTTCTCAAAAAAAGAAATTAAAAACAGCTTAATTAAATTTTAAAAATCCAACTTACTAAGTTGGATTTTTAAATTATACAAACTTTAATAAAATTACAATTATGGCAACAGCAACCTTAGATGAAAGCTTAGTAAAACATGTACACGAAAATTTCGAAAGTTATACGTATGATATGTTTATGATGAACATGTCGGCCGACTTAGAAGAAATGGAGTTGTTTGCAGAATATGTAAAGACTTTAAATGAAAAGAAAATGTACACATTTGAAGCCGCTCGTTTTGGAACACAAAGCCCTGAAACTGATTTAGTGCGCGACAATGGCGATAAAGTACATGTAGTCAATTTATCAAGCTATAATTACTTAGGGTTTAGTTATCATCCAGATGTTATTAAAGCAGCGCAAGATGCTGTTGCTATTCATGGGTTAGGCGCTTCAAGTTCGCCTGTTATTAGTGGTACTTACACGATACATAAAAAACTAGAAGAATCTTTAGAAAAGTTTTTTGGATTACCTGATAGAGGTGTGAGTTTATTTACTGCTGGTTATTCAGTTAACTTAGGTGCTATTTCCGCTTTTATTAAGCCAGGCCACGAAGTTATTATGGATGCTAATTCTCACATGTCTATTGTAGAAGGAGCTAAATTATCTGGTGGTAATATGTCATATTTCAGACATAATGATATGGCACATTTAGAAGAATTATTAAAAGAAAAATGCGACGATTTTACACGTGTATTAATTTGCGTGGAAGGTATTTATAGTGGTGATGGGGATTATGGAAATTTAAAAGAAGTTGTTCGTTTAGCAAAACAATATGGTGCCTTTACTTTGGTGGATGAAGCTCATTCAGCTTTAGTATCAGGTGATAACGGACGCGGCGTGTGCGAACAACAAGGTGTATTAGAAGATGTAGATTTATACGTGATGACGTTTAGTAAAGCCTTTAGTGGGGTTGGTGGAGCTGTTTATGCAAAGAAAGCCATTGTACAATACATGAATTGGTATGCACGTTGCCGTATGTTTTCTTGTGCTTTAGACCCTGCCGTAACAGGCGGTATGACTAAAGTAGTTGAATTAGCAACAGGCCCACTAGGTGCTGAAAGAAGAGCTCGTTTAAAAACAAATGCTAAATATTTCAGAAGCTTATTACAAGGAAAAGTAAAATTAAGCGAAGGTGATGCTTGGGTAGTTATTGTTCACTTTGGTGCAGAAAGCAAAACATTAGGCTTAAACGATTATTTGCAACGTACTGGTGTTGATACGAGTATTATTCAATTTCCAGCCGTACCTCGTAATGAAGCGCGTATTAGAATGTTTGTAACATCAGAGCACACACACGAGCAACTAGAAAAAGCAGCTGATGTTATCATCAAAGCAGCCGCTAAATTTGATTTTTTATTAAAATAAAAACAACAGTATAATACTATGAAAAAAACAGCATTAGTTACAGGTGGCTCATCAGGATTAGGATTAGCCTTAGCTCAAAACTTGGGTAAGCAAGGTTATAACGTAGTTATAATGGCTCGTAATCAAGAAAAAATTAATCAAGCGGTTGCATCCCTCACAGCAATGGGAGTTACAGCTAAAGGTATTTCTTGTGATATTACCAATGAAGCTGGCTTAAAAGAAGCGGCCGCACAAGTAAAAACTGAGTTTACTAATATTGATTACTTAGTATTAAATGCAGGAAGTGTAACTACTAAATTAGTTTCTGATTACACCAGTGGTGCCGAAATGAAACAGGATTTAGAAGTAGATTTGTGGGGTACTATTTTATCTGCGCATGTATTTTTACCCTTATTAAAATCAGGATCAAAAGTAATTATGATTTCTTCTGGCTTTGGTTTAATGGGCGCTGCAGGTTACTCGATGTACTGCGCAGCTAAGGCTGGCATCATTAATTTTGGCGAATCATTGCGTCGCGAGTTATTAAGCAAAGGTATAAATGTATATACTGCTACACCAGGTGATATGGATACACCGCAGTTTCATGAAGAAGTTAAAAACTCTCCAGCTTGGATGAAAACAGGTTCGCCTCGTAAAACCATGAAAGCAGAAGATGTAGCGGCTAAAATTTTAAACCAAGCTCAAGGACATAAAAAATATTTAATTGTTCCTTCTGGCGATGTTAATAGTTTAGTGATCTTAAGCAAACTATTACCACGTAAATTCCGCGATACCTTATTAGATAAGATGTTCCCTAGACCCTAGTTCTTAAATAAATAAGTACTTAAAACAAAATCCCCATCAAACCCATTTGATGGGGATTTTGTTTTAGGATTAAATCGTTTAATATTAATCCTATTGAACAATAATTTTCTTAGTACTTGTTTTTTCTCCATCAATTAATTTCACGAAGTATATTCCTTTAGGCGAATCGGATATATTGATGTTATTGACTTTCGTTTTATTAGTGGTTGATGTATAAATTTTATCGCCAAGCAAATTATAAATTTCAATAGTTTGTGGTTTATTGAAA
>JANXRU010000054.1 GCA_025356715.1 Bacteroidota bacterium | reverse complement strand
TTGTACTGATTTAATTTCCATACCTCGAGCATTTAAATACAACATATTAGTTGCATAGAAGTACGGTTTCACCTCTAATTCTGCTTTCCCAAACATTTGTGATTTTTGCCAATCAAAACTAACCCATAATTTAGTATGAATAATATCGTTTAATTTGGTATTAGTTGCTTGATATATTTTCTTTTTAGGCGGCTCTACAGATGTTACATTAATCGTATCTAATGTGATTGAAGGCTCTTCCACAACTACTGATTTTGTAGACTGCGTTTTTTTTGAAGTAGAACATGCAACTGCAAATCCAATGATTGCCGTGGTAAGTATGATGTGTTTGAAATTCATGTGTAAGGATTTATTATTGGCTAAAATGCATTATTATGAAACTTAAAAATGCAATTTAATTAGCGATAATCAAAACAAAAAAATCCCCACAAATTGCAGGGATTTTTAATAAAATAGTTTGAATTTTTATTTTTTGTAAACCATTACATTAAATACAAATGGCTGAATACGTTTAATTTGTTCGCTACGCTTTAACCCACGCAGAATGGACTTTTTAGACTCTAATGTTAATTCTTTTTTAAGAGAATCGTTCGTTAATTTATCAATTGTTTGTTGTATTAAATCAGATTTGATAGCAAAACCAGTGCCTTCAGCAGAAGTTAGCTTCCCTCTAATCACACCAATAATATTTCCTTGCTCATCCATAATTGGACCACCACTATTTCCTGGATTTACAGGGATAGAGATTTGATACATCGTTGTATCATTGTTAAAGCCAGTCAAAGAACTCAAAGCACCTTCCCCATAAACCGCATCCCGACGAGGATATCCAAGGGTAAATATTTTATCACCAATTTCAGACATATTCGTTTTAAAGGAAAAAGGAAAAGAAAGATTTTTCAAAGCTTCAGCATTATCTATTTTATAAATAGCAATATCCAATTGTGGATTACTTGCTATTAATTTAGCTGATGCTCTGTCGAGCTCATTATTAGTAATAAATACAGAATCTGCATTTTTTACCATATGCCAACTTGTAATAAAATAACCTTTATTATTTAAAGCAAAGCCAGTCCCTTCAATATTGGCAGGTGCATAATTTTTAACACGATTTTTTGTAGCGTCAGTAATGCCTTCTATAATTCCTTCTTGCGAATATTTTAATTCAGTTACATCACGTTTTAAATCAGTAATATCGTTACTTTGTTGTTTTAATAAATAGCCACCTGTACTTAAAAGAGTCACCGTTCCTAAAACTGCTACAATTGCCACAGAAGCAGCAACAGCAAATGTTTTACCATGCTTGTTAATAAAGGTTTCTTTTGGTTTAATGGAAATAATTTTTGCGTCCTTACCATATTCTTGGTTATGAATCGTAGACAAAATTTGCTTTAAATGTGCGCGTTGTTCATGCTGATTAATGCCTTCAATTAATGTTTTGTGTTTGTCAAATGCAAGCGCAAATTCACTATCAGATTGTAAGCGAGCTTCAAATTCAATCTTTTCAACTGAACTAATATTTCCAAATAAGTAATTATCAAATAATTCTACCGTTCTCATTTCTCTCTCTATTTATAAGCTTTTTCAAGCTTCATGTTATTTATCTTCAAAAAAATATCGTTTTAAACGTTGTAAACATTTATATTTTTGTGTTTTAGCATTATCTGAATTGGTATATCCGAATTTTTCAGAAATTTCATCCATGCTAAGTTTATATATATAAAAGTCTTTCAATAGTGTTTTGCAGGGTTCGCCGAGATTTTCCATACAAGCGTTCATTTTTAAAATATCAGATTCTTTTTTCAAATGATCTGTTATTTCGTCTGTCACATCAATTACAGCATCTTCTTCTCCTTCATTAAAACGGGCTAAATGACCATTTCCACGAAGTTGCTTCAGCCACAAGCGTTTAGCAATAGAATAAATAAAAGTTTGTAATTGACAATTAAGCTCAAACGTTGGTTTTTGAACATTTTCATACAAAACAATAATTGTTTCCTGATAAATATCAGCTGCGGCTTCACTGCTACCACTATTATTTACAACATATTTAAGAACGAGGTTATAATACTTTTTGTATAAAGCCCTTAACACCGCATCGTTATTATGCTTAAGTCCTTCTATAAATTCAAGGTCGGTGTACGCTACTTTCGACATAAAGTCTTTTGTTTAGATTAATACCTTATTCTTTAAAAGGTAACCCTTAAATACTAGGTAAATTTATTAAATAGTTGGTTATCAATTTATTTCAAAGTCAATCTCGGCATTTTCTTTAATTAATCTTCCGTTATCTGAGATTGAAAGTTTATTACAATACAATTTATAATTGCCTTTTACTAAAGCTTTAGTATTAATGATAAGTCCATCATTTTCATATTTAAATTTAATCACTTGAGATTTTATATCTGTTAAAATATCTTCACTTTCATAATCTTCTTTGTTGTTTTTTGAAAGAGATAAATATTCTAATTTATCGAAATACGGAGGTTTAATTAAATCATAACTTTTAAGACTTAAAATATAGTTTGTCGTATTTTTCTCAATAACTAATCTGTATTCGGGCTTGTTACGATTCCTGTAATTTGCCCACGCATAACAACTTGACGATGTGGAAGACCATAATTGAGAAATTATTAAATAGCGTTGAAATACTTGTTGTTTAATTAATTCAATCTTAATAGAATCATTTTTAATAAATTGTATTAAGGTATCTTTTTTTAGTTCAAGTTCAGGAATATCTGAAATAATAAATTTGACACCACTTTTATTTACACTATCAAAGAATTGATTGGATTGCTTAATGAATACATCATAATTTATATCAACATGATGTTGATCTGTTTTTTTAAGTGAATTAATAAAATTCTTCATAACAGAATCCTGCTTGAAAAACATTGTCATATATTTTTTTGGCCAAGGTGCAACCATAGCTTTGATAGACAATAAATTATTTGCTTGAATCATTTGCTCTTCCAAAAACACATTCTGTTGTTTCAGTTCTTTTAAGAAAATAGCATCGTTGTTTTGGCAACTATTTAACGCAAATAAAGTAACAATCAATAAACTATACTTTTTTGATTTTGAGTTTTTCCAAATCATCATCACCTCTTTTTTAAACTCTTCAAAAGTACCAATTGGTTTAAAGGCACCCTTTTCTGACTTTAAAATCAATTGTTTCAAAGCAATAGCAGATAAAGGTTTTGTGTGATTAATTGACATACCGAGTGTTATTATTAAGGCCAAACCTAAAAGGTTTTTAAAATTTGATAGTTATTTTAAAATAAATATTTTTTACAACATAGCCCTCAAATTAAGTCATTGGCTGTATAATTACCTCCCCATTAAATCCTCAATTTCTTCCGCTTCAATTGGAATGTTTTTCATCAAATCATCATTTCCATTAGCAGTAATAATGATGTTGTTTTCTAAACGAATTCCTAAATTTTCTTCGGGAATATAAATACCAGGTTCTACTGTAAAGGCCATTCCTGCTTGCATAGGCTCTGCAAAGAAACCAACATCATGCACATCTAGGCCTATAAAATGGGATGTTCCATGCATAAAATATTTTTTGTAAGCTGGCCAAGCTGGATTCTGATTTTTGACTTCTTCTGATTTTATTAAACCCAATTGTAATAACTCTTCCGTCATTAAATCACCAACGGCTATATTATATTTTTCAAAGGTATTACCAATTTTCAACATGGCTGTAGCTCCTTTCATTACACGTAATACAGCATCGTATACTTGGCGTTGACGAGTAGTAAATTTACCTGAAACTGGAATAGCTCGTGTCATATCACTGGCGTAATTAGCATATTCGGCAGCTACGTCTAATAAAATAACGTCCCCTGCTTTACAGGCTTTATTATTTTCTACATAATGTAAAACGCAAGCACTTGCGCCGCTGGCAATAATAGGTCCATAAGCAAAGCCACGACTTCTATTTCGTACAAACTCATGGATTAATTCAGCTTCAATTTCATATTCCATGACGCCAGGTTTCACATAATTTAATAAACGACGAAATCCTTTTTCGGTAATGCTACAAGCTTGTTGCATCAATTCAATTTCTATAGGATGCTTGATAGAGCGTATGCGGTGCATAATTGGCGCCGAACGCATAATTGTATGTAATGGAAATTGGTTTCTTAATTTATGATTGAAACGCATTTCAGCAGTTTCCATATCAATATAACGACGTGTATGTTCGTTACTATTCAAATAAAAATTCTCAGCTTGAAAGGCAAAAGTTTTAAAAGTTTTTTCGAACTCGTGAAACCAAAATACATTTTCAATACCACTAACTTCCGCAGCTTGTTTTTTAGTTAACTTCGCTCCCTCCCAAATTGCAATCAATTCAGAAGTTTCTTTTATAAATAATACTTCCTTATTTTTCCCATCTTTCACGTCTGGAAAAATCATCAATATAGTATCTTCTTGATCAATACCAGTTAAATAAAATAAATCACTGTTTTGAACAAAACCTAAAGAGCCGTCTCCGTTAGTTGGTAGAAAATCATTACTTACAAATAATGCAAGAGAATTTGG
>JANXRU010000050.1 GCA_025356715.1 Bacteroidota bacterium | reverse complement strand
CAACCAGGAGCGCAAGCCCCTGTAGCGGAAGGAATAATTGGACAACAGGGATCTAAACCATTAAATGGGTCACATAAACTATAAACTAAAGAATCACCATCAGGATCTGTTGCAACGTGATTGAAAGAAATAGGAATATTGGCGCAAATATAAATTGGAGGTCTGTTAGTAAAACGTGGGCTATTATTGACGGCAACCACTTCAGGGCCAGGAATATGTTCCCAATAGGTTGCACCAACATTCCCTGGATTCACTAAATTTAAAATGGTACCATTTCTACAACAACGTTGATATGCCAAAGTATAACCGCCAATAATAGGAGGTAAATTTACGGTAGTTTCATAAATGGCTTCTTCTACACAAGCATTACCTGCGGTTGCAGGAGCGCAAGGGCTATTATTGGTTGGAGGAACGGTTATACTACTTGTAAGTGGGACGCTTAGTGATGTAACTAAATTGCTATTAGAATCAAAAATGCTAATAACTGCTGGATTATCGAATGGTGGAATTCCATTTAAGCAATCACGATAAACCTTTAAATGAATTTTATAATTATTACCTCCTAAATTCTCATAATAAATTTCTCCGCCAACAATATGGGTTGCTTCAGCTTTATAAAAGCTAAACAGAATTAAAGTAACAAAAAAACAATATTTAATTTTTATTCTCAATTTTTAAAAATTTGGAAAAAGCCATTTAATTTTCTACCGTCAGAAACTTCTAATACATAAAAATAAGTACCATCATTTTGTTCAGGTTTCCAATCATTTTTGTAATTATCACTACTGTATACTTTATTTCCCCATCTCGTAAATACATTTAAAACACTATTTGGGAAATTTTCTAATCCGTTAATTTTAAATATATCATTAATATTATCTCCATTTGGAGTCACTACGTTTGGAACTGAAAGATTGCAATTGAGCGTTTCAATATTTACAATGATTGTATCTTTAAATAAACATTGATCAGTCACAATAATTATATAATTACCATTAGATGCCGTTTGAGATTGAGTAAAATAATATGTCGTATTAACGGTGTCATAAGGAATCATGCCGTTGCCTGGAATGATCCATGATAAAGTATAAGGAGGATTTCCGCTTGAAACAGATATTGCAATTTTTTTAGTTGAATCTAAACAAAATTTAACGGGATCCAATTCTTGCAATTGTGGTTTTGATGTAATAACACTTACTGTGTACACAGATGTATTAGAACAAGACGCTACCGTAGTTCCTGTTACCGTATACGATGTGTTAACTATTGGATTCACACTAATCACATTTGTATTCGCTCCCGTACTCCACGTATAAGTTGTTGCTCCTGATGCAGTAATGATTGCATTTTGCCCAGGACACACCACTGTACCAACTACTGTTATAGTAGGGATAGGCGCTACGCTTACTGTAAATACAGCTGTATTTGTACAAGAACCTAAGGTAGAAGTTGTTGTATATGTTGTATTTGTAGATGGCGTTACAGTTATGACTGAACTGGTTGCACCGGTATTCCAAGAATATACTGAGCCTCCATTAGCTGATAGTGTGGAGCTTTGACCAATACATATATTGTTGTTTCCCGTAATTGAAATTGACTGCCCGTTTACTGTTACTGTTCCTATAGCTGAACTTGTGCAAGTGCCAATAGCACCAATAACCGTGTAACTGGTAGTAACAGTTGGTGTAATTGTAAGGACACTATTAGCTGTACCCGTATTCCATGTATATGTGGATGCTCCTAGGGCAGTTAAATTAGCAACATCCCCTACACAAATCACCGCATTATCTGATACCACAGTTGGAGTTGCTACAGGCGTAATGGTTATTTGTTTAGTAACAGGTTTATTACAAATATCATTTACAGTTATTGTAAAATTGGTGACGCTATTAATTGGCCCGGTAGTTAAAGTAGCTGTGTTTACTGATGGCGAAGAAAGCGTATACGTATATGCAGGATAGCCTAATGTAGCAGCTGCATTTAAGGTAACAGATGAACCACTACATATTGACATATTATTTTGTCCGATTAAAATTGGTGTATAATCGTGTATATATAAATTAAATTTAATAGCATTTGAAGATAAACACGAAGTAGTTGACGTAATAAAACTTGACATTGTAAATCGAAGTGTATCTGAACCTTCTATAATACCATCTTGTAATGCATAAATGTTACAAAACTTAATCGTATCTTGATTAGCTGCAAAATATAATTTTATTGGCCAAGTAAATGTTGGGTTACCATTTTGAACATAGTCAGTTCCTAATATAGCATTACCAGATACTTGTAGAGCAAAAGAATCTGCAACTGCCACATTACCATTTCTAATAAAATAAGCGCAATAGGTATTACAATCTTCTACTAAAATAGAATCAGGAATATTTGAATTTGAATTAGTTGTATACACATTTAAAGGCGGAGTACTGCTAAAAGAGCCTGCTTCTAAAAACACACCTGAATCAAAAATATGATCGGCCGCATCAGCTATAGCTATTTTAATATGGTATTTTTCTCCGCAAATCACTTTTCGTTTAGCTGTTAATACAGTTGTTAAGCCATCATATACGCAATTAATACTTCCGCCAATGTTATCGCGGTAATACGAACAATTAGTACAAGGTCCTATTGATGCTCCTGGAGAATTACCATTATTAACTGTATTGATCGAAATTGGTGTTGTGCCTCCTGGAATCAAAGCAATATTGATAGGAGCTAAAACAGTGGTAACACCAGATAAAATAAAAGCAAATGCATCATTTACACCTGCATTTACATAATCATTATATTCTTCTGAACCAAAAACATATCTGAATTTTACAGTATCCGATTGAGGTACAAAATCAAATTCTAAAATAGAAGCATCAAAAGTGCTTGCACCTGAAATGACATCTAAATCAGCATCTCCAGGTTGTTGTTGGTCAACACTTTGAAATAAAGAACTTGGTCCATTTGGACCTAATTGAGTTGGTATAGTGCCATTAGATCCACAAGTTAAATACACACCTTTGCCAATTCCTAAACTTGTAGTAGGTGTAGCTGTATATGAGGCTATTTGCTCTGGCAATCCTGTGTAGGTAATATTACTGGCTGTTACGCCACCACCTAATAATACGTTTTGTACATATTGAACAGGTGTTAAGGTAGAAGTTGTAATTTGAGCTTTTAAAGTTGTTACAAATACAATTAATATAATCAGTATAAGATCTGATAAAGTTATTTTTTTCATATGTGGTTGATATTGTTTTTAATTGCTATTCTTGAACTATACTTGCCGAAGTATGGTTTAGTCACATTAATCAAAAGTAACAAATCAAATATAATTTATCAACTTTTTTACTCATTCAAATTGGAGTTCTATCAATAAACATTAATTTAGTCGCCTAACTACAAAAATTATGCAGAAAGATCAAATAAATAGCTACATCACATCGAATAAAGAGCGTTTTTTAAACGAGTTAATTGATTTATTAAAAATACCATCTATCAGTTCTGACCCCTCAAAAGCAAACGAAATGACTCGCACGGCTGAAGCTGTAAAACAACGTTTGATAGAAGCCGGTGCAGATAATGTTGAAATTTGCGTAACACAAGGATATCCTGTTGTATATGCAGAAAAAATGGTAGACTCTTCAAAACCAACAGTAGTTGTTTATGGACACTATGATGTGCAACCAGTTGATCCTTTAAATTTATGGGACTCTCCACCCTTTGAACCTGTGATTAAAAAAACAGACATTCATCCGGAAGGTGCTATTTTTGCCAGAGGTAGTTGTGATGACAAAGGCCAAATGTATATGCACGTGAAAGCCTTTGAAACGATGATGAAAACAAACACCTTGCCTTGTAACGTGAAGTTTATGATAGAAGGCGAAGAAGAAGTTGGTTCAAAAAATTTAGGTCCTTGGATTATTGCTAATAAGGAAAAACTAAAAGGTGATATCATTTTAATTTCCGATACGTCCATCATTGCCAACGACACACCTAGTATTGATGCGGGATTAAGAGGCTTGGCTTATATGGAAGTTGAAGTAACTGGCCCTAACAGAGATTTACATAGTGGTGTTTACGGTGGCGCAGTTGCTAATCCAATTAATATTTTATGTAAACTGATTGCCAGTTGCCATGATGAAAATAATCACATTACCATTCCTGCTTTTTATGATGATGTAGTTAATTATAATGACGAAGACCGAGCGGAAATGGCAAAAGCGCCATTTGATTTAAATGATTTTAAAAAGGATTTAAATATTGAAGAAGAAAGAGGAGAAAAAGGATATACAACTAATGAAAGAACTGGCATCCGCCCTACTCTTGATGTTAATGGTATTTGGGGCGGATATACGGGTGAAGGGGCAAAAACAGTTTTACCTTCTAAAGCTTTTGCTAAAATATCCATGCGCTTGGTACCTAATCAAAATTCACATAACATTAGTGAAATTTTCGCAAAACACTTTGAAAGTATTGCTCCAAAATCAGTGAAAGTAAAGGTAACCGCTCATCATGGTGGTGAGCCTGTTTTAGTCCCTACTAACTCTAAAGGTTACCAATCGGCTAGTAAAGCCATGGAAGAAGCTTATGGCAAAAAACCAGTTCCAACGTATGGTGGCGGAAGTATTCCTATTGTAGCTTTATTTAAAAAAGAATTAGAAATGGACAGTATTTTATTTGGGTTTGGTTTAGATAGCGACGCCTTACATTCTCCAAATGAACACTATGGTTTATTTAATTATTATAAAGGCATAGAAACGATTCCGTTGTTTTATAAATATTTTACGGCGTCATAAGTTTCAATAAAGAGTTAAAAGAGAAAATAAAGTTCACAGAGAACTCTTTTAACTCTGTTTTTAAAAATGAAACAAAAAAAAAGTATAACAATTATCGGCGGAGGCCCAGCAGCATTGATGCTAGCTTGTTCTTTGGATAATGCTAAATACGAAATTTCTATTTACGAAAAAAATGCAACCGTTGGCCGTAAGTTTTTAGTGGCTGGTAAAGGTGGTTTTAATCTAACACATTCCGAAGACTTAGAACCGTTTATTAATCGTTATCATCCTAAAGAATTTATAGGAGCATTTATAAAACAATTTACAAATATTGATTTCAGAAATTGGCTACAAGATATTGGTATTGAAACCTATGTTGGCACTAGTAAACGCGTATTCCCAAAAAAAGGAATTAAACCAATAGAAGTATTACAAGCTATTGAAAAAGAATTACTAAAAAATCAAGTTACAATCAATTACAACCATTCATGGACAGGATGGAAAAACGATGAATTGGTATTTGAACACAAACAAACTACCTTAATTATAAAATCTGATATTACTGTATTTGCCCTTGGCGGTGGTAGCTGGAAGGTAACGGGAAGCGACGGAGGTTGGTTAACTTACTTTAAAAAAAAACAAATTACAACGCTTCCTTTCGTGTCCTCTAATTGTGCGTATCAAATTAAGTGGGATAATGAGTTACTGAAATTAATAGAAGGACAAGCGCTCAAAAATTGCCAATTTAACTGCCATGGTATTTTAAAAAAAGGAGAAGCCGTATTAACACAGTTTGGTATAGAGGGCAGCGGAATTTATGCATTAAGTAAACCTATTAGAAAGCAGTTGTTAGCAAACAAAATAGCGTCAATTACCATTGATTTTAAACCAGAGCTAAATGAAATACAAGTGCAGCAAAGGCTTAAAGATCATGCGCACTTATCTATAAAAGATTGTTTAGAGAAAAAATTGAACTTAACTCCTATACAAATTCAGTTATTGAAATTTATAACGACAAAGGAACAATACCATTCGTATGCTGTTTTAAGTAAATTGATTAAGGCATATCCGTTAACTATTAATGATTTTGCGCCCATTGACGAAGCTATTTCAACTGTTGGTGGCATTGCCTTATCGGAAGTTAAAGAGCACTTAGAACTTAGTAAATTACCTAACCATTATTGCATAGGAGAAATGTTAGATTGGGATGCCCCTACTGGTGGCTACTTACTACATGCCTGTTTTAGTATGGGGTATAGCTTAGCAAACTATTTGAATAGGAAATAAAATTACCTATTTTTCTCCACTATCATTTCAGTCAAAATTTTAGCGCTTAACAAGCATAAAGGAATACCACCACCGGGATGTACGCTGCCTCCCGTAAAATACATGTTTTTAATTTGACTACTATTATTAGCATGTCGCAAAAATGCTGCATATTTATTATTAGAAGCATTGCCATACAAAGAGCCACCAGCCGAACTTGTGCGTTGCTCAATAATGTAAGGATCTAATACATCTTCCACTTCAATGAAAGATTCGATGTCTGTTTTTAAAATACGGTTAATTTTTGCTACAATATTTTTACGCATTTCTTGAACATACTCTATGGGATTGCTCGATGTATTGCTCGGTACATTTACCATTACAAACCAATTTTCGCATCCTTCAGGTACGTCATTTTTACTATGCTTAGAGCCAATATTAATGTATGTAGAAGGATCGTGGTATGGTTTTTTATCTTTAAACATACACTTAAATTCTTCTTCGCCATTGGCGCTAAACAAAATATTATGTAAGCATAGTTCCTTAAATTCTTTTTTAATACCCCAATAAAAAATCAATGCTGATAAAGATTTCTCTTGATCTAATAATTTAGAACGGTAATATTTTTTATCTAATAATTTTGTATAAACATGTTTTATATCAGAATTAGAAACCACGTAATCAGCAGCTATTTCACCATTTTCGGTAACAACACCTACAGCCGTGTTATTTTCGATTTTAATTTTAGTGACTCTTGAGTTAAATTTATACTCAGTACCTAAAGATACGCTTAAATCATACAAATGCTTTGTAATATCATGCATGCCAGTAGCTGGTACAAAGGCACCAATGTTATGCTCTAAATGTGCAATAATATTAATTAATGCAGGAGCCTGAAAAGGATCTGAACCATTATAAGTAGCAAAACGATTAAACATTTGTACCGTTTTAATGTTCTTGAAACGCTCACTATTAGCTTGGTTCATGGTTTGCCCCATCTTTAATTTCGGCGATCTTAAAATACCTTTTAAAGTTTTAAGATTTAAAAAATTAGATAATTTATGCAACGATTGCTCCATAAATAATTCAGATGTCGTTTCATAACAAAAGGCCGAAAATTTTAATTGATCTAATACAGATTGCCTTGTTTCGCCTAATTTTGTAGCTACTTCATTCGCAAATTTCTCTTTATCAGAATAGGCGATTAAAGTTGTGCCATCTTCATAAAAATAATGAACAATGGTATCTAAGGTTAGGTATTTAAAAGGTTTATTAGATTTTGCAACTGCCGTTAAATCGTCAATTAAATTAGGAAGTGTAAACACAGAAGGCCCCATATCAAAACGGTAACGCCCAATTTGTTTAGTCGTCAGTTTTCCACCAACATAATCGTTAGCTTCTACCACAGTAACCTTAAATCCAGCCGCAGCTAATCGTACAGCTGATCCTAAGCCACCAACACCTGAGCCAATAATAACAACGTGTTTTTGCATCTTATAAATTTTTGATGCCAAATTTACTATTAATCTATCTTTGTAACACTTAAAATCTCAAATAATAGGGCTCTGTTTTTTATGAGTTTCATCATAATATACTCTCAAAAAGATATTCGTCTTTCTTGTAAAAAATTAATATAACAGATATTACACAATCATACAGGTCTTATGAGTAGCATAAGTTAAGGCATAGTAATATTTTTTACAAGAAAGCCTTTAGCCATTTGGTTTTAACACGCATATTTCAGTTTTTTTTCTATCTTTACGCCCTAATTTTTTAAGTCATGATTTCTGTTTCTAATGTGAGTTTGCAATATGGCAAACGTATTTTGTTTGACGAGGTAAATGTAAAATTTACACCTGGTAATTGTTATGGATTAATTGGTGCTAATGGTGCTGGTAAATCTACATTTATGAAAATTTTATCAGGAGAAATTGAACCTACTAAAGGTCAGGTAAGTATATTGCCAGGTATGCGCTTAAGTGTTTTAAAACAAAACCACTTTGAGTTTGATGAGTTCACCGTGTTAGATACAGTGATGATGGGCAACAAAAGACTTCATGCTATTATTAAAGAAAAGGATGCTATTTATGCTAAGCCTGATTTTAGTGAAGCTGATGGATTAAAAGCAGCTGAATTAGAAGGAGAATTTGGTGAAATGAATGGCTGGAATGCGGAAAGCGATGCGGCTAATTTATTGACTAATGTTGGTATTCCTGTTGAATCTCATTTTAAAATCATGAAAGATTTAACAGGTAAAGACAAAGTGAAAATATTATTAACGCAAGCTATTTTTGGTAATCCTGATATTTTGTTATTAGATGAACCAACTAATGATTTGGACGTAGAAACGATATCTTGGTTAGAAAATTACTTAGCGGATTTTGAAAATACCGTAATAGTCATTAGTCATGATCGACATTTTTTAGATGCAGTTTGCACACATACCTGCGATATTGATTACAGTAAATTAAAAACCTATACAGGCAACTACTCTTTCTGGTATCAAATGAGTCAATTAGCGTTGAAGCAACGTAGTGACGCCAATAAAAAAATGGAAGATAAACGTACTGAATTACAAGATTTTGTTCGTCGATTCAGTGCTAATGCCAGTAAATCAAGCCAAGCAACGTCTCGTAAAAAATTATTAGATAAATTAGTAATTGACGAAATTCCGCCAAGCACCCGTAAATACCCAGGTATTATTTTTAAACAAGAACGAGAAGCTGGCGATCAAATTTTACACATCGAAAATTTATCAAAGTCAAATGTAGATGGTGTACTATTTAAAAACGTTAATATTAATGTGGCTAAAGGAGATAAAATTGCTTTCATAGCAAAAAATCATTTAGCGATTACTGCTTTATTCGATATCATAAACGAGGAAGATAAAGCTGATTCAGGAGAATATAAATTTGGAACAACCATTCATAAAGGCTATTTACCAAACGATAACGCCAAGTATTTTACAGGCGATATGAATTTAATGGATTGGTTGCGTCAATATTCATCCAATAAAGATGAAAGTTATGTGCGTGGTTTTTTAGGTAAAATGTTATTTAGTGGTGAGGAAGTTCTTAAAAAATGTTCGGTATTATCTGGTGGAGAAAAAGTGCGTTGCATGACAAGTCGCATGATGCAAGTTAATCCTAACCTATTAATTTTAGATGAACCAACCAATCACTTGGATTTAGAAAGTATTATTGCCTATAACGATGCGTTAAAAGACTACACGGGTTGTATTTTATTAACCAGTCATGATCATGAATTAATGCAAACTGTAGCTAATCGTATTATAGAATTAACTCCAAAAGGAATCATTGACAAAAAAATGACTTATGATGAATACCTTGCTAATGAAGGAGTTCAAGAGCAGCGTATGAAATTATATGGCTCTATGGCCTAAAAACAATTA
The DNA here is from genome assembly GCA_025356715.1 of Bacteroidota bacterium. The sequence continues at coordinate 3,028 of JANXRU010000050.1, read as the reverse complement.
TTTAATTTACTCTTAGTTTACTTCCTATTTTCAGGTAGTACCGTTTTTCTGTACCGTTAAGTAAACATAATTGTTTCATAGATAAGCCATAACGCTTGGCTACTTCATACCAAGAATCTCCACGTTCTACTGTATGTATCGTAGCATTACTTGGAAAGGCGCATATTCCATAACGTGATTTTTTAATGATAATAGAATCATTAAAGGTTTTGTTTTCTGTAAATGAAATAATGGAAGCTGGGTTTACAGCCTGACCTTTGAAACGAACTTCAAAATGTAAATGTGGTCCTCTGCTTCGTCCTGTATTTCCACCTAAACCAATGAGTTGACCTGATTTTACAATTTGACCTGATTTCACTTTAATTTTAGATAAATGAGCATACACGGTTTCTAATCCATTGTAATGTCTTATAATTACAACATTTCCAAAGCCACCTTTAATCTGTGCAATCCGAACCATTCCGTCGAACGCAGAAGTTATAGCATCACCTCGATTTAAATGAATATCAATGCCTTTATGCATTCGTCCATCACGCCAACCAAATTTTGAGGTTACAACACCCATTTTTGGGTGATTATAAAAACCTAAAGAATCACTTTCAATATGAATAATTTGAGATTCTGGAAATTCATTATCTGGCGTAATTTGAAAAACGGTACTCTCATCAAAGTCATCATAAAAATTAGTAGCTGGCAATAAACCATATTTCAGCATGGTGATATTAGTTTCTTTGGAAACTAATATGGAATTATAATAACTGATTTCTTCAATCTGTTTTTCGTCAATATAATCAAGGTCTAATAGAGAATCTACCAATGACACTAACTGCAGTTTTGTAATAGTATTTTTTTGATTTATAACAGTTGCAGCCCAAATTTTAAGACGACTCGTGTCTTTTTTGGGTTCACCTTCTGCCATAAAATATTTAGGTAGAAGAAATGCCACTAACAGGATATAAAAACTTAGTTTCAAATTGTTAATAAGTATTTACGTATAGTTAAGTTTTATATTAAAATATAAATTTAGAATTAAATTCTAATAAAAAGCAACTTATTTGAATATTGCAAAATAATCGACGAAAATGTTTGTTATCATAAAAATTATGTGCTAATTTGTTCAACACAAGACTAAAACAATGGTAGCAAACGCTGAAATTAAAATAGAAAAAATTGCTAAAAGCAGAGTAAATGAGTTTGATATAAACAATGTGCCTTTCGGTAAATGTTTTTCTGACCACATGTTCATTGCTGAGTATGCTGATGGTAAATGGGGTAAAGCCTCTATTATGCCATACCAAGATATGCCAATGAGCTATGCGATGTCTGCATTACATTATGGACAAGCTATTTTTGAAGGGATGAAAGCCTATAAAAATGCTAATAACGAAGTCAGTATCTTTAGACCTATTGAAAATTTCAATCGAATTAATAAATCAGCAATTCGTATGGCTATGCCAGAAGTTCCTGAAGAAATTTTTATGGGTGGTTTAACTGAATTATTGAAATTGGATTCAGCATGGATTCCTACATCTGATACTGGCTCTTTATATATTCGTCCATTTATTATTGCTACTGATGAAGCTATCGGCGTAAAAGCGAGTGATACGTATAAGTTTGTTATCATTACTTGCCCTGCAGGAAAATATTATGCCGAACCTATTAAAGTATTAATAGAAACTAATTTCTTTAGAGCGGTAGAAGGCGGTGTTGGATTTGTAAAGGCAGCTGGAAACTATGGTCGTAGCTTATATCCAACTAAATTGGCACAACAAAAAGGTTACCAACAAGTAATTTGGACAGACGGTAAAACACATTCTTATTTAGAAGAATCAGGAACGATGAATTTAATGTTTGTCATTGGGGATAGTATTGTAACACCTGCTTTAAGTGATACTATTTTAGCTGGTATTACTCGAAATAGTGTTTTAGCTTTAGCTAGAGATTGGGGAATGAATGTTGAAGAACGTAAAATTTCGATTACTGAAGTATTAGATGCTCACGCTAAAGGCACATTAAAAGAAGCCTTTGGAGTTGGAACTGCTGCTACAATTGCTCAAATTATTGGGATTGGATATGAAGGAAAAGATTATCCATTACCACCAGTTGAAGAACGTAAATTTTCAAATAAAATTGATGAAACATTGCGTAACATTCGAAAAGGAAAAGTAGAAGATAAATTTAACTGGATGTATCCCGTAAAATAGATAATCTTTTTTTATAATTAAAATCCTCAATTACAATTGTAAATGAGGATTTTGTTTTGATAGATAAAACAATTAGAACATTTTTATTAGTAATCAAATTGTTCAAAACATTATTTTTAATAAACAATCAAACCTTTAAATTTGCTTCTCTTTTTAAAACTATAATGAATATGAAATATATTGCAGATATAAACATCATGCCAATGAAAGCATTGTTAGATCCACAAGGTAAAGCTGTTACAGGCTCAATGAAAAACTTAGGTTTATCTGAAATAGAGAATATCCGAATTGGTAAACACATTACTTTAGAAATAGAAGCGTCAAATAAAGAAATTGCATCTTCTAAAATTGATGAGGCTTGTAAAAAATTATTGTGCAATCAAATTATGGAGTTTTACGAATTTACCATAAACGAGTCAAAATAAAATAATCAACTAAATAAATCATTAACTAAACATAAAAAAACAAAAAACATGGGATATCTTTTCACCTCAGAATCAGTATCAGAAGGCCATCCGGATAAGGTTGCCGATCAAATTTCAGACGCATTAATTGACAATTTTTTAGCATTTGATCCACAAAGTAAAGTAGCTTGTGAGACCTTAGTTACTACTGGTCAAGTTATATTAGCTGGGGAAGTAAAATCAAAAGCCTATTTAGATGTTCAAGAAATTGCTCGTGAAGTCATCCGTAAAATTGGATATACTACTTTTCCTTTTCGAATGTTACGCAATGTTTCATCAATTTTATTTGAAAATTTACGTTCTTCAACTGGTGGTAATGGATAATCTTTTCCTTCATATCCAATCCCAATAATTTGAGCA
>JANXRU010000024.1 GCA_025356715.1 Bacteroidota bacterium | reverse complement strand
ATCTTCAAAAGATTATCTGTTATTATATGAACCAGGGATTTCAGTGCAATTTAAAATTTTCAGATGGTGTGGTTTAGGCACCGATATAGCTTATCGCTTTACCTTACAAAACAATCGAGAGCTTCGTAATAAGTTAAATTCCCCAACCTATGGATTTAAATTTTTAATATGGTTTGATCAGTTGTATTATTTAGGATTTCCAAAATCTAAACTCACTAAAAAATACGGCCCTTCTGATTGGTAGTGTTTATTAGTATTTACAGAAAATATAATAAAATTGAAGTTTTCTTGCTGACACTATTTTTCATTCATTCCCTTGATAAAATCAGAAATTAAATAGGCTATTAATTTTCCTGTTTTATTATCGGCTTTAATGTGGGATAAAATTGGTGCGCCTTCGGCAATGTGAAAATATAAGGCGTTTAGTTGTTTACCACATTGATACGCGTATTGACGCGCCTGTACTGGCGATAAACCACTACTGGTTTTAGCACTAGATGGTACATTTGTAATCGCATCCAGATCTATTTCTACACCGCAAGCCTGTTGTTTTACAAAACCAATGGTTTGATTAAGCGCCATTGTAAATGATTTTAATTCTCGTACAAACACATCTTCGTAAGTACTAAAATATAAATGGCCATTTTCTTTTGTAAAATCACTTAATACCTGAGTAGTATTATATTGCTCGTGCATACAAAATACTGAGTAATTGTTGATGTAATTTTCTGTGTAGGCATAACTAAAGCCATTACCGCTGTGTCGTCCTTCTAATGGCCTAAAATCGGTATGAGGATCACAATTAATCACATTTATTTTTGACCCTAATCCCTCTGAAAAGCCTTTAATAATAGGATAAGCATTATTATGTCCGCCACCAACAATGATGGGTATTTTACCACAAGCTCTAATTTCTTTAATAACAGCGCTTACACGCGTATCTATTTCGGAAACTAAATTTCGAAACTCTGTAATATCTTCCTCTTTTTTAGTAGATAAATGATTGGCTTTTTCCATTAAATCTTCCACTTCAATATGTCCTAAAACACAACAACTTTTACCACTCAAAAACTCATTACTTTGCTGATTTAAAAACCCTTCCAATGCTGGTTTCCAAGCTGTATGCGCACCTCCACGTCCATAATTGGCTCTTACGCCAATATCTTCTGGAATACCTATTAATACAAACTTGCAGGGCAATATTGCCAATTCTTGTTGCCAATTTTTAGCATCCGTAATCATTAAAACTTCTTGTCCTATTTTAGTTTCGTTGGCACGAGCGCGTGTTAATTGATTTACTTCTTTTTGGGAGTAGACGTTTAGATTATTCATAGTTGTTGGTAAAGATAGTAATCTCACAAACATTTGCAGGTTATTTTAAGAACCCTTTACTACAGAGATAGAGCGAAAGGGCGATTTTAAAACACAAATACATTATTTTGACAAGGAACAATCATTATTCATGGCACTTTTTTATTACCTTTGCGCCAATATGCCAAATATAGTAGCCATTGTTGGAAGACCAAATGTAGGGAAATCCACTCTTTTTAATAGATTAACTGAAACTCGCGAAGCCATTGTAGATGAAGAAGCGGGAGTAACACGTGATAGACATTACGGAAAAACCAATTGGAACGGAGTTGAGTTTTCGATTGTAGATACTGGTGGATACATCAAAGGAAGCGATGATGTATTTGAATCTGAAATTAGAAAACAAGTACAAATTGCGGTAGACGAATGCACCTCACTTTTATTTTTAGTAGATGTAGCTGAAGGTATCACTCAATTTGATAAAGAAGTTGCAAGCGTGGTGCGTAAAAGCAAAAAGCCCGTGATGCTTGTAGTTAATAAGGTTGATAACAGCGACCGAAATTCTTATGCTTCCGAATTTTATGCCTTAGGTTTAGGTGAGCCATATTGTATTTCGTCGAATAGCGGAAGTGGTACTGGCGATATGTTAGACGCTTTGGTAAAATCTTTTCCAGAAGATTTAGGTGCCATTGAAGGTGATACCTTACCTAAAATAGCCATTGTTGGTAGACCTAACGTTGGTAAATCATCTTTAGTAAATGCCTTATTAGGCGAAGAAAGAAACATTGTTACTGCTGTTGCAGGAACTACGAGAGATACCATTCATACGCGCTATAATAAATTCGGACACGATTTTTTATTAATAGATACCGCGGGGATGCGCAAAAAAGCAAAGGTTCACGAAGACTTAGAATTTTATAGTGTGATGCGTACCATTCGTGCTATTGAAACTGCCGATGTATGCGTGTTAATGATTGATGCTACTCAAGGGATCGAATCGCAAGATTTAAATATTATACATTTAGCCGTTAAAAACCATAAAGGCTTAGTAATCGTAGTTAATAAATGGGATTTAGTTGAAAAAACAACCATGACAACCTTAACGCTTGAAGATGCAATTCGTGAGCGCACAGCGCCTTTTAAAGACATTCCTATTATTTTCACATCCGTTATTGAAAAACAGCGTATCATGAAAGTGATTGATACTGCTATGATGGTATATGCTAATAAATCAACCAAAATACCAACGAGTAAACTGAACGATTACTTTTTACCATTGATTGAAAATTTTCCACCACCTGCAAGTAAAGGTAAATTAGTTAAAATTAAATATGTCACTCAAATTGCTGGAACTTGTGCTTTTGTGTTTTTCTGTAATTCGCCACAATATTTAACAGATGCTTATAAGCGTTTTTTAGAAAACAAATTCCGCGAAAACTTTGATTTTACTGGCGTTCCATTGTCTTTTTATTTTAGAAAGAAGAGTTAGTTTTATTTTAAGAATTGGAACGCTGATAACACTGGTTAACTGTGATTTCGTATGTTTTTTTGTCATGCTGAACTTGTTTTAGCATCTCACAATTAGAGACCCTGAAACAAGTTCAGGGTGACGGTTCAGTTTTTTCTATCTGTTCTTATTATCTAATTTTTCAATTTCTCTTTTTCTTTCAAGATCTCCGCTCCGATGGATTTTGTGCTTTAGAATATGCGGCGAAGAAGGGAGGTGTTCTCGAATAGGTTGATGATATTCGATTATTAGCAATTAAAGTGTAAATGTTACGGGTTATTATTAAAAATTAATAATAATATTTCCAACCCTGTAATGCTAATAATTGTTTAGGGCTGTAAAGCCGTTTGTTTTTTACAACAAACTCTACCCGTCTAACATCCGCTATATTTTTAATTGGGTCACCATCAATTAAAATAAAATCAGCCATCATACCAGGTTTTATATCACCATAAGTATTCAACATATTACAAGCAAACGCTGCGTTATAAGTAGCAATTTTAAGTACCTGATTAGCTGGTATACCAGCCTGAACATATAATTCTAATTCGTGATGCAAAGCATTAGCTTCTCCGCCATCCGTACCAGCCAGTAATAAAATATTGTTGTCATACATTTTTTTTAGCATCTTAAGCATATTGGCAAACGAAGCCTTATACGCTATTTTTTGTTCGTCACTCCCAAAGGGGCTTTGACTTGCTAAATTTGATAACCATGATTCGGGCAACCACTTTATTATAGGCTTTATATAGCTACTGGTATCTCCTTTAAACTCATCAAACATTCCTTGCCATACATTTAACGTAGGATCTATGGCTATGTGTTTGTTTTTCATTAAAGCAATAAACCTATTCACTTTTTCACTTTCTATATCTAATTTTCCACCATATTCTCCTACTAATCTAAAACGTGCAGGAGTTCTGGTATCTACAGTATCTCCCATAAAATTTAAAAACACAAAATTCATATGAGTCAATTCATCATATCCATCATTAATAGCTTGTTCGGCAATCATAAAGGAAGGTATATGCCCGCATACCTTCATCCCTAAACTATGCGCATAGCTTGCCATAGGTTTTACCCATTCGGGTTTAATTGAACTATACAATTTAATTTGCGGATAGCCCAGTTGATGATAGTAGGTAATGGCTTTCATTCCTTCATCTAAATTTTTTACAATCTCACCAGTTGGTCCCTGAAAAGGATCTTCTTTATCTATAAAGCCCAACAAATACGTTAAATCAGGTCCTAGCAAGGTGTTATCGGCAATTTGTTTTTTATAATTTAAAATTGTTTTGTCATTTCCCATATCTCTAATGTGCGATACGCCTCCTGCCAAATAACTTACCCCTTCTTCTTTAGCGTAATGCCCATGCATATCCCACAATCCCGGCATCAAAAATTTACCTTTACAATTTATAACTGTATCAGCAGTAACAGATTCCTTTGATGAAGAAGGCATCACTTTATTAATGACTCCATCTACAATATCAACACTCATATCGTTTTGTACAGTAGCTGAAGCAGATTGAAAAAGATTGCAATGCGTTAGTAACACATGTTTTGCTAAAGGTTTTGAGTTTTGACGCAACTCATTTGTATAATAACTTTGAGAGGCTTGTTCCTGAAGAGAAAATAAAGTATCTGTCCAATTTTCAAATCCCCTGGCAATATGCGATGACCAATTACTAATGCTGGCAAAAAACTGCATATCATCTGTTAACCATATATAGCTTGGTGTAGGCGTAGGCTCAATATAAAAAGGAACTAGTTTTATTTTTTTAGTGACACCTAAATAGGAAATAGTTTTAGTACTAATCTCTCCCAAGTGCATAAAACCATCTGGCAATATGGCTACTCTTTTTTTAGGTTGTTTTAATATCCACTTCAACATAGGTGCAAAAACAGCAGGTGCCGAATTAGACATATATAACTCACGATGAAAGACACTTGCTTTTCTATCGCCGTTAACAGTCCAAACAGCAGAATCACCTTTTAAATTAAATATTTCAGAATAAGGATTTTTAAAATAATCTACACCAGTAGTACTTAATGAAATAATAAGTCCTTGATTATTTAATTTTAAAACAGTAGTTGTACTATCGCCTCTGCCTCTGTCGTTGTATTGGTAGGAGTAATGATATTGGTTATCGGTACTTTTCCATACTTTTTGTCCTCCTGTAATTTTATCTTTAGCATATACTGAATAATACATCGTATCTGTTTGCGAAAAAAATTGATGAGTAAAAATTGAACTAAAAAAAACTAATAGTAAGTGTTTCATAATTATGTGTTATATAAAATTACATTGTTGTCCGATAAAAGTACAAATTAATCTCCGCTCCGCTGGATTTTGTGCTTTAGAATATGCAGGGATAATCCCGCGACATAGTTACATATTAGTTAGTAGCTGATGAATAAATCCATTCTTGAGGCTGTTTTACAAAACCTGCTTCAACAGGGTAATCAATATAAATCTATACTTCTTGATTTTAATATAAACTTACACATAATGCTTCGGAGTTGAGTGTATTAGTAACACCAACATCGGCGAAAAAATAAAAAAACCGTAGCGCATTAACTACGCTTTTCTTTCTTTATATGGTCACGGACTACAAGTCCGCGACAACGGGTTTTTTTGGCTGATGCTACAAATAACTTTGGATTTAGTTCAATCATAGATACAACAACATCAACTCTGTTTAAAAAATCATCCGCTTCTTTTTCCGTCCATTCTTTTCTTAAATACTCAACAATTTTATTTGCTGTTTTCTTTGCCTGTGGAGTCCAATATACTTGATAACTCATTGATATTATTTTTTTCTTAAACTTTTCATTACAACAGAGTGAGGTGTTAACTTACCCTCGTCCGCTTCTTTAATAGCTTTATCAATAATTGTTTTTTGTTCTTTACTTAACTCATCCCAAAAGTCTTTTGGCTTTGATTCTTTAGCAAATGTTTCTACAACTGATAGCACCGCTTTCTTTTCATCGGTATTTAATACACGCAAATAATTAATAATTTTTGTGTCAATTGTTTTTACTGATAATCCCATAAGATTTGTTTTTAAGTGAATAATCAAAGTTACTGATTTTAATAGTGAATTTATAAAATCGGGTAAAATTTTTCTATTAGTTACGGTTTTTACTTTTAATGCAGAAGGATTAGCTACCCTCGTTCCCCTCACACAAAATCCAGCGAAGCTTGTGTATGCTTTAGCGCATATGCTGCGCAGTGGGGGCACTCTTAATGATGCGCTTAGTTTAACGCAATAAAAATACCGCAGTGATTAACTACAGTTTTATTTCTTTATATGGTCACGGACGACACGTCCGCGACAACGGGCTATTTTTTATTTGGATAGTTTTTGTACTCGCCCTCATACTCTAATGTACCGTCCGCGTTCCAGAATTTCCAAATTCCTGTTTCAATGCCATTAGTATATTCTCCTTGTGCATCAATTTGACCGTTCTCATACCATTCAGTGAAAAGTCCTTGTCTTTTTTTGTCCTTGTAAAAACATGAAGTATTTTTATTTCCATTTGGATACCAGCTTATCCAAGTGCTGTCAGATTCGCCATTTATGTACTTTCCAATAGTTTCGATATTTCCATTGTCGTGCCATGCTTTACAAAGACCATGTAATTTTCCGTTTTTATAAAACGCTTCCTGCATTTTAGCCCCATTTGTATGCCATGCAGTGTGTTTACCATTCGTTACATCATTTGAGTATTCGGATTCTTCCATCTTTTGACCGTTCTCGTACCATAATTCTCTTAGACCTGTCGCAATTCCATTTTTTAAAATAAAAATCTCATGCAGTTGTCCATTAGGATAATATGATTT
>JANXRU010000018.1 GCA_025356715.1 Bacteroidota bacterium | reverse complement strand
TCGTTTTCACGAATTTCTTCTTGCAATCCTGTTGCGTGAACAAAAATTTCTGGTCCATTATCTTCTTTAATAAATCCGAAACCTTTTGCTTCATTGTAAAATTTTACTACTCCGTTTTTCATTTTGTTTGTTTGTTTTTTGTTTGTTTTTTATTTATTTGATTGTATTACTAAGAAAACGGGTGTTTTTTAACGACATCTATCTCCTTCTTAATGAGTTTATTAATTTCTTTTAGGTATTTAGCCTCTTCTCTATCACACATAGATATTGCTATTCCTGATTCCCCTGCTCTACCTGTACGACCAATACGATGTACATAAGTTTCTGCTACTTCTGGAATCTCATAATTGATAACATGTGATAATTTATCTACATCTATACCACGAGAAGCAATATCTGTGGCTACTAATATACGAATAGTTCTGTCTTTAAAGCCTTTTAATGCTCTTTCTCTTGCTCCTTGTGATTTATTTCCGTGAATTGCTTCAGCTTTTACACCATCAGCATTCAAATCTTTAGCTACTTTATCAGCTCCGCGTTTGGTACGAGTAAATATTAAAGCATGATCAATATTTTCTGATTTGATTAAATGCTTCAATAAACCACGCTTTTTATTTCTATCAACAAAATAAACTGATTGTTTAATTACAGAAACGGTAGATGATACTGGTGTAACAGTAACACTTACTGGATTATGCAAAATAGTATTAGCCAACTTCATAATGCTAGGAGCCGCAGTTGCCGAAAAGAACAAGGTTTGTCGCTTAGTAGGAAGTTTAGCAATTACTTTCTTCATATCATTAATGAAGCCCATATCTAACATACGATCAGCTTCATCTAATACAAAATATTGCACATCATTTAACTTAACAAATCCTTGATTCATTAAATCTAATAAACGCCCAGGGGTTGCTATAACTATTTCTACTCCTTTTTTTAACGCATTAACCTGATGTAATTGAGAAACGCCACCATATATAACGGTATGAGCAAATCCTAAGTTAGCACCGTATTCTTTAAAGTTATCTGAAATTTGTGTAGCTAATTCACGTGTTGGCGCTAATATTAAAGCCTTAATTGAACGACGTAAATTAGGGTTTTTATTAGCTTCTAATAGTTGTAATATAGGTAGTGCAAATGCGGCAGTTTTCCCTGTACCTGTTTGTGCGCAACCAAAAATATCTTTTCCTAATAAAATGTGCGGTATTGCTTGTTCTTGTATAGGAGACGGTACTTTGTATCCTTTTTTATCAAGTGCTGTAAGCAGCGGATTGATCAATTTTAATTCTGTAAATGTCATTAATTCTTAATATAATTTATACTTTTTAGAAAAATGTAAATTATATAGAGTTGCAAAGGGTGTTACAAACAAAATGTGATACAGTCTTCAGAAGAAGTGTACAAATATAAACAAATTATCAACAAGTTCCAATTTATTTAAATTATTTTTAAAAATGCTTTATTGAACTTTATTACTAAGCTTTATAACATTCGTTATTCTTCTCCAATTACTGATTCCTAATATTATCATTATCAACTTTCGTTTTCGATTATTTTAAATTTTTAACTGATAAATGAGAGTTCCTAACAGTTAAAACTTAATAAATGATTAGATTAATTGCCTATGTAAGCTAATAATAGTTTATTTTTACAACCTAAAACGTATATTATGATAAAAGAAAATGGAACTATTCTTATCCCTATTGATTTCTCTAAACAATCTTTAGTTGGTATCAAAAATGCTTTTCATTTAGGGAAATGTTCTCATTCTAAATTATTAATACTACATGTATTTGCTGATCAAAAAGAAGAAAATAAAACAGAATTGGAGCAATTAGCAAAACAAACTGCTGAAGAAAGTGGTTTAGTTTGTGAATTTGCTTCCATTAAAGGCGACATTTTTAATGAAACCGATAAAATGGCTGAGAAAATAAAAGCCAGTTTAATTTTAGCTGGATTACCTCCTTTAGTGAAGTTTCGTAGTTTTATGGGATCAAGTTCGGCTAGTAAGTTTATTAAGAACTCGCCATGTCCTGTATTAACAACACGTATTTCTACGCATGAAAGCGGTTGTAAAAATATTTTAATGCCGTTTGATTTAAGCGCAGAATCCAGAGAAAAAGTTGGTACCGTTATTCAAATGGCTAAATATTTTAATTCGGATGTTAGAATTGTTTCGGTTTTTGATCCAAACGATGCTAAATACGAAAACAAAATGTTGCCCTATTTACAACAGGTAAAAAAATACCTAAAAGATAGAAATGTAAATTGTACTAATAAATCTATCCCTTCTAAAGATGTAGCCGAAAGTATTGTAGAATACGGCAACAAAAACGACTGCGGAATTATTATTCAAATGAATAAGCGTGACTTAAGTTTAGGTGAAATGTTTAGCGGAACGATGAGCCAGAAAATGGTAGATATTAGCAATATTCCTGTACTTACTATTAATCCTATGATTAGAGAAAGTATTAGTAGTGGAATTCATTAAACTGCTTTTATTAAATCGGTTTCAAAAATTATATTCCTTAGAGCATGATACAAAATATCTAAATCTTGTTCGTTATCAAACCTTGTATCGAATATCTTAAATCAACAAGAACTTCCATTTTAAATTTTAGTGATTAACGGCTTACGCATAACGGTTTGGAGCTAAAGCCAGCCGTACACAGCTTTTTAACCTTTGAGTTCTGTTAGGTCGCTCAGTCCTTTATTTATTAGACTTATACAGAATGAACCTAATTTATTTAAAATATTGTCAAATTGCGAAATTGTTTGAATCGTCTCATGCCAATTTATTTGTTGAATGATTTCTACTTGCTTTAGTACTTCATTATCTCTATGTGCAATAGCTACATTCCTAATTTCATACAACTTGTCTTTGTAAGTCGATTTAAATAAATTAAGGTCTTTACGTATGTCTTTTAGTACTTCATTTAGTTCTGATATGTTTAAGCGATTCTGAGTTAATTCCTTGAAGTCTTTTCCTAATAATTCAAATAAGCTATCAATTGATTCATACATTATTAAACATGCTTGCCGAGCGTAATGCCTTTTTTGCCATTCAGTTTGCGCGAAAGTCAAGTCACGACCAATAATTTTTAAATCATACGAAATAATATTTATAAAACCTGCAATGTTCCATATTAGTTTATTGTCGTAGAGTTTATTGAACTCTGCATGCTTAATGCTGTCTACAATTAAAGCAAACGTTTGCTCCTGGGTTTGAAAATTAGTGTTATAAATTGACATTAAATTTTCTCTATCTTTTGATATTAAATCTTCTAACTCTTTGTCCAAACTACTTTTATTATAATTGTCCATGATGATTTTGTTAAAGTAACCGTTTTAGTGCTAGTTTGGGGTAAATTTTAACAATTTTAACATTTCGGTATGCTAGGTCACGTGTTTGGTATGCGAGGTCACGTGTTTGGTATTGAAGGTCACGTGTTTGGTATGCAAGGTCTTGTGTTTGGTATGCGAGTTCTTGTGTTTGGTATGCGAGTTCTTGTGTTTGGTATTGAAGGTCACGTGTTTGGTATGCGAGTTCTTGTGTTTGGTATTGAAGGTCACGTGTTTGGTATGCAAGTTCTTGTGTTTGGTATTGAAGGTCACGTGTTTGGTATGCGAGTTCTTGTGTTTGGTTCTCTTTTTTTTGATGTGATGGGTTCGGTTTTCCCGGGATTTGGAAGTTTAATTTCAGTATATATACTATCACAGCCATTATTACAATATAATCTGTAACTATGTCGAAGGATTATCTTCGCATATTCTAATGCGCAAAATCCAGCGGAGCCTGTGGGTGGCGTTAACGCATATACGGCGGAGCGGGAGAACAAACCTAATTTAAGCGTTACAAACGCTCCTCTAAAACATCCTCGTTACAAACGAGGACGAGATGGGGGAGATGGGGAGATTTGGGGTTGGGGTATGGTCAGGGACGACACGTCCGCGACAACGGGTTACAAATATTTTATTATTTAGATAAGTCTAAATAGTCAGCTTTGGTTTGGACTTCTTTGTTTTCTTTGTCCATATATTTTACTAATGCCTTATGATTTAAATCGTCTAATGAAATTACTTCACATTGTATTATTTCAGCTTTTTTAAGCATACCACCTTTTGACCAATTTACCTTGTCGCCAACTTTGAATTTATATTTTGCAATTTCTTGCTGATACTTTTCTTTTTCTTCTTTGAATTTTTCTTTAGATATTTTTTCTAAGTCGAAGTAAGGCATATCACTTGTCTTTTCTTCGTCATATATGTTTAAGTATTTTACTGATGCTTTATGATTTGACGGATTCAATGCTGTTACTTCGCCAACCTTTGTCTTTTTGTCGTCTACAAAACTTACAGTTTCATTTGTAACAAATTTATGTTTTTGTATTTCTATATCTTGTGCCGTCATAAATTCTTTATATTTTGATTCATCAGATTTTTCAACTTTTAAATAGTCTAATGTTTCTGTTTTTGTATCGCCATACTTGTCCAAGTAATTTATTTTAGCATCGTGTTTTTCGTTATTTAGTGATAGTATTTCTCCATAATGAGGCTTGCCGCCATCTGCCCAAGTTACTTTTTCACCATTTGTAAATTTATGTTTTTGAATGTCTATATTTTTGTTTGTCGATTCTTTTTGATATTCTTCCTTATTCATTGAAGTTAGCTTTTCATAAGGAACAATATCTGTTTTTTCATCGCCGTATTCATTTAGATATTTTATTGTAGCTTTTTGTTTAGTGTTATCTAGTATAGATATTTCGCCATATTGTAATGTGCGACCATCTTTATATTGAATTTTGTCACCCCCCTTAAAACCACCGCCAGTAATTTCTTTTCCGATGAATTTTATAAATTCACCGCTTGCAGCTCCTGGTTTAAAAATTATTCCATCAACGTTGTTGTATTTTTTACGAGCTCTTGTAACAGCTTCTTCAATTTTTTCTTCTAGCTTTCCATCTTTATTCCAATATACCTCCCAAGTGTCAATTGTGTTGTATTCATTAACTGGCGTACAACCAATGAAAATATATATGTTTTCGACTTTAACACCAACTTTTGCTAATGAATAATCTTTGTCTTGTGACATTAACTGCGTAGCAGTTAATGTTGAAATTAAAATAAATAGGTATAAGTTTTTCATATAAAGAGTTTGGTTAAAAGTAATAATTATTTTGTTCTTGTTTTGATTACGAATGCTTTTTGTTTAATTCAAATGTTTCTATGGAACGTCGTCGGCCACATTACTACTAACTAATAGCTAAGCGCTGTAAATATACAAAACATTCGCATAGCGCGCACCCAGATGATTGCTTGGTGCCAATTATTATTCGTTTTTAAACACTTTTAATCAATTATGCCCTCACTACTAGTTATTTAAATCCTTAAAACAAGAAATCCCTGACAACAGTTGTTATTAGGGTAAATTAATATACCGCAGGATTATCTTCGCAATTTCCTTCACACAAAATCCAGCGGAGCGGGCAAACCTAATTTAAGCGTTACAAACGCTCCTCTAAAACATCCTCGTTACAAACGAGGACGAGATGGGGGGACAACGGGGGTAAATTAATATACCGCAGGATTATCTTCGCAATTTCCTTCACACAAAATCCAGCGGAGCCTGTGCGTGGCGTTAACGCATATACGGCGGAGCGGGTGCCTTTAAATTGTTTCTTTCGATTTGTCATACATTTCAACAATGTTTATTAAGCTTTCGCTATGTTTAAATATGTCGTCTATACTTAGTATTTCAATTTTCACTTCTTTCTTTTG
>JANXRU010000007.1 GCA_025356715.1 Bacteroidota bacterium | reverse complement strand
TGCTAAATGGAAATTAGATATAGGGTTTATAGAAAAAACGAAAGAGCTTCAACAAAAAATATTGAGCGAATATTCGTCAATGACAAAAAAAGGTGGGCAATTAGTGTATTCTACTTGTAGCATCTTACCAAGCGAAAACCGGAAACAGGTAGATAAATTCTTAGCTGACAATAAAAATTTTGAATTAATAAAAGATAAATCTATTCTGCCAAGCCAAGGATTTGATGGGTTTTATATGGCATTGATTAAGAGAGTGTCGTAGAGTTGTTTAATTTAAAAGATTACAAGCTTGTTAGTAATAACATCAACAAGAGCGGAAATCCCAAAAAGTATTTCTAACTTCGATTTTAAGTTTAAGTTTTTAGTTTATCAAAAGCCCTAATGGAATAAACCATTAGTGCTTTTTCAATATTAATTTTTTGAGAGTTTATTGAATGGTACAAGTTTCGTTAGTACTTGCATAAGCGTTACATGTTGTTTTAGCATCTGAACTCGATTGAGCAGGTAAATTATAGGTCGCTACTACTTGACCTGAAGAGCCTGAGTTTACACATTGACAAACGTGAGTTTTTTTGCACGAAGCAAAAGAAATTGCTACAAATGCGACTGAAAATAGAGCGATTTTCTTCATGATATAATTTTAAGTTTGTTATACAAACATAATTCTTTTATTTTTTATTCCTGCTAAAAGGACTTACAAAGTACTTATGTGATTTTTATTTTTACTTTAAAATAATTAATTTTTGTGTTGAAATAATATTATTAGAGCTTTGTACTTCGCAATAATAGACACCATTACTTAGGTTTTTTACATCAATAGAAATACTTCCATTTATCGAAAATAATTGATGAGTAATTAATTTATTACCCAAAGCATCAATAATAAATAAAGAAGCAGACTCATTGTTTAGAATTTGATACTCTACACCTATAATTCCATCTGAAGGATTAGGGAAGAGAATAATATGAGCTTTTAATTTTTCATTATCGATAATACCTGCTGACGCAGAACCATATTTATACCAATCATTTATATAACATGCCGCACCACACGTATTACCATTACCTACATATCCATTAGTACCAATAGAAAAACCTATCATATCACTTCTTTTTGTGCCAGGAAAAGCCGTAATTGAAGTCCAAGCATTAGTGAGCGTGTCATATGCCCAAAAATCATTATGTAAAGTTGCGCCGTCATCACCTGCACCAATATATCCTTTATTGTTTAAAGAAAATCCTGTAGCAGTAGTTCTTTTTCCTCCTCCAAAATCAGTTTTTTGTACCCAAGTATTAGTAGATGGGTTGTATTGCCAAAAGTCTTTTTTCAATGGAACAGTTCCATCGTCTCCAACACCTACGTATCCTTTATTTCCTATAGAAAAGCCATTAGCATCAGAACGAGCTGTTCCTCCGAAATTTGCTTTTGGCGTCCATGTGTTTGTTATTGGATCGTATTCATAAAAATCCTTTTTTAAAACACCAGTACCATCATCACCTAAACCAACATACCCTTTGTTACCAATAGAAAAACCAATTAAAGTTGTTCTTATGCCACCCGGGAAATCTGCTTTTTTTGTCCATACATTGGTTGTTGGATCATATTCCCAAAAATCATTGTTTGCAACACCAGAAGAATCTCCAAGACCTACATAGCCCTTTCCACCAATAGAGAAGCTTACAGGAGCTTGACGTTTTCCACCGCCAAAATCGGCCTTCTTAATCCACGAATCTGTAATAGAATTATATTCGTAAAAATCTTTTGTTTCACCGGTAGCATCACCGCCTAAACCAAAATAACCTTTGGTGCCAATTGCAAATCCAGCAGATGCATTTCTTGCGGAGAATGGAGTGGAGGGTGCAGTCATTTGAGTCCAAACACTTTGAGCGTTTGCACTTAAGCAAAATAAAATAGCTAATGAGGTAATTGTTTTTTTCATGGTTTTATATTTAGTTTAAGTAAAAATAAACTACAATTCTTTTGCAATTCTATTTATCTCTTTAATTATTAGAAGCCAGTTTACATTTATATTGTAATAATGTATCTTTGACTTATTTATAAACACATATAGGTCAAAAACCACAACAAAATCAATGGTTTTAAGTAGTTTTATCAATATAAAAACGAGGTTTTATCGAAAAATTATCCGCTCGCAAGGCGGATTTTTTGTTTCTAATTGTTCTTAACTTCGCTCGAACTGACAAAGGTTGATGTTTTATTTTTAGTTGGTTCTCAACTGCGCTCAAACAGCCCAAAAACAAAGCATTAGAAAATTATTTATTTGTTCAGTACTAAAACTATCAAAAGTCCATTACAACTGAATTTTATTTTGAAAAATCTTAAGCAATTACCTTGGCTGAAAATCTCAGTAAACTAGTTTAAAATAAAACCTTAAACTCTTCAAGTTCCCAAAGACTTTTTAATTCTTGTTCAGTCTGCATGGCTTTAAAGTAGGAGTAGTTGTATTTTTTGCAAAGATTCAAATAATGTATCGCTTTTTCTACATTGCCTAGCAAAGCATAGATATACACAATGTTTGCAAAAGGCATAGGGTTTAGCGTAAGATCTTTTTCATTTTCAATAAGATATTTATCTGCTAAAATAACTGTTTTGTTTTGTATGTTTACATTAGCATATACCCCTGCGTACATGTAACTAATCCAACAGTTTGGACTTAATTTTATTTTATTGTCTAACAAATATTCAAAAAAGTCATTGGTATCCTCGCATAATTTATAATTACTTAACATTCCTAAATAATTTTCTATCAAAACAACAATTTGATATTCCTTTTTAGTTTTTATTAATTGACCTGTTTCTTTTATAAATTGATCAAATTCTTTTTTTTCTGGCGCTTTATATTGCCAGTAAGAATGGCATAAATTGACTAATATATTGGGAGATTTTTTACCACCATTTTTTACATACTCAGTAATCACTTTATGAGCAGCCTTATTATTTCCACTATTAACTAAACTATAGGTTTTGTTAAGGATGAAATTTTCGTCAGGTAGTTCAATTGTTTTTTCTGCAATCGATAAAAGTTTATCCGCAAGATTTTTGTTACCAGAAAGGTTGGCAACAGAAATGGCGTTGTTTAGCAATTGTTTGCTTTTAGTATATTTTGCTAAACCAAGCTCCGAAATTGCAACACCTAAATCGTACAACTTAGCCCATTCACAGCATACGGTACCCGTAATAAAATCTGTTTCACTCGCATCATTTTGTTTTGAAATAACTTCGAAAAGTTGAGCCGCAATTTTTGCGTATTTTTTATCTGGCTTATTGTAAGCCGGACTTACATGTATTAAATTATGAGCAATCATACTCAAAAGACTTGTTTTTACAGCCTTTCTTTCGGCAGGTAAGTTTTTGAATAAGTCATTAAGTAACTCGATAGGATTTTTTTGATGGATTAAATCTTTGTTTTTTAAAGCTCCATAAGAAGCATAATAAGCTATTTGTGTATATGGCAAAAGATGGGCTAATTCTTCCAAACGTTTTTCTTTTGACAAACCTTTAAGTGCCGAAAGAATAATGTCATCGTTCTTTTGGATTTTATGTTCAAGGTCCGAAAGCCTTTTTATTGGCTTTGTTACACCATCTATTGAATAAATTATATCTGCTAATCGTAATCGTTCCTTTCTACTTTCTTTGGTTAATTCAACTATTTCATCTTGTGTGGTTAATGCACCAATGATTCCAGAAAAAATATAACTAAAATATCGGGCTTGCTCTTTTTTTGAAACTACATTTATTTTGTAATTATTTCCATCTTCAAATAGTTCATCCTCATTTTCTTCGTCATCATCAGATGCTAAATCTTGAATTAGCCACATATTATTGGTTAAATAATTAGTTATAGCTGTAAGCGATTTTTCAATTTGTGAATAACTGTACCTACTCCATTCGTCTTCGGTACCGGGGTTGTTGGGGCCCATCAAAAACGAAATGGGTACAAGTTTATTCACAGCATTCGCCCATTTTTCTAAATCTTCAACAAAGCGAGGAACACAAATTGACAATAATTCAGAAAAGCCTGATTCAAAATCAGAAAAGTCGAGCTTATCAATTTCTATTGCAGGATAGTTTTTACTTCTATCTTCGATATACGATTCCATATCACTTCCGTCAAAGTCATCACCTAAGTCCGAAAGCAGCTTATTTAAAACAGTACAAGCTTCACCGCCATAACATTGAACGATATCAAAATCATAGGTGTCGCCACCACTTCCAAAATAAGCAAAACATTCGCCCCAGACAAACAACCCACTTATAGGAGGAGGACAAGATTCGGTAATTATTTTCCTTTCTTCAGCGGTTACAGTTCTGTCAAACCAAATGTAACATTCTTCATTTTTATTAACGTAATCGAGATCAAGTTCTCCGTGATTGAAAAATGTAAAAGGAAATTTAGTCATCATTATTTGTTTTTAAAATTTGAATTGTGCGTTAATAAACTATTGGTTTTAATCTAAATCTACATCAATTATAAATAAAATTAATTGATTGGCGATTTAAATATATGCTCATCAATTGTTAAATTAAATTCAACCTTATCTGCTTTTAATAACCCAAATCCGGTAGTCATACCAATTGGATAAACGATGCCAGAATCCATTTTTTTATAATCAGAATACAATGTAGTTACTGTGCTTTCTGCACCATCTTCTTTGGTCATGCATTTCTTTTTAATTATAAAAAAACTTTTTTGATCTAGATAATACGTTGTTTCGTTTTCATTTTTATTGGTGATTCTAATTTTAAAACATTCAACTCCATCTACATCATCTGTATCCTTATACTCAATTGTTTTTCCTTGTTCCGCGTAGGTTAAAAATTCATCTGCAATACTTAATTCATCCTGCGAATTTTTTATATAATCGGCTGACATCGCTTCAGGATTTTTTTGTTCCATAAAAGGCATAAAGCTCCACCCTTCGGTAGTTGTAATAATACTATAACCATTTTTGCCCGACTGAACAATGTTTTCGCGCCTTGCTTTTTTATCAATCTGAAAAACAACAAGATTAGTTTTTACTCCATTATCATCAGTAATAACTCCTTCCATTTTTAAGCTCTGAATTTTATTCCAATTAGCTTTGCCGCCAACAGCCTCAATATGTTTTGCAACAATTTCATCTAGCGTTTGAGCAATAGCTCCAAAATGTGAAGTACTAATAAGTGCTGCCGATATGATTGATTTCGCCATGTTGTTCATGTTTAAATGTTTGTTTGATTCAATTGTAATTTAAAATATAACATAAATTTGTAAGACGAATTATATTTTTAAATATAGTAATAATCTTTGCGATAAATAAAGCATTACTCAATTAGTTATAGATTTGTCTAAATTAAAATTCTTTGTAAATTATATCAATTATGTTTCCCTGAAAAACACTTACACTCTACAAAATAAAGAAAAATTTAATTAGCCTTCGTAGCAAAGATTTGTTTGAAAAAAATCGGCAATTAACAAATATAAAAAGCACTACCAATCATTATGAAGAGACTGATACTTTAGTTACTAGGATCATTTTTATTTGGCGGCGATGATATCGATAAAAAAGCAAAACCATTAAGCGCCTTGAAAATACAGCTGATCGGTTATTGTTAGATGTACCTTGTAGTGGGTTGGGTGTGATTAAACGTAACCCTGATGCTAAATGGAAATTAGATATTGGTTTTATTGAACGAACTAAAGAACTTCAACAAAAAATATTGAGCGAATATTCATCAATGACAAAAAAAGGCGGGCAATTAGTGTATTCTACTTGTAGCATCTTACCAAGCGAAAACCGCAAACAAGTAGATAAGTTTTTAGCTGACAATAAAAATTTTGAATTAATAAAAGATAAATCTATCCTGCCAAGCCAAGGCTTTGATGGGTTTTATATGGCATTGATTAAGAGAGTATCGTAGTACGTCATTGCGAGGAGGAACGACGACGCAATTTCGGCATAGAACAAATTGCTGCGCTATCGCTCGCAATGACGGTTTATTGTCACATCGAGCGAAGTCGAGATGTAATAATTTGTTCTTCAACTGTAGCGCGGTATGAACTGACATTGACTTAATTGATAAACGCCTACGTTGATAGCTTCTGAATTGCGGCGATAGTTGTGATTTGCTTTAGCTTCGCTGAATTCGTTATTTTATTGTTTTTTGGAACTCATTTCAAAATGTATCTTTGACTTATTGATAAACACCTTTTAGATATAAATGGAGAGTCTGGATATTGTTGTGATTTGCTTTCAAAATGTATCTTTGACTTATTGATAAACACCTATTTGTAGATTTGTTATGCGTTTCTGATAGTTGTGATTTGCTTTCAAAATGTATCTTTGACTTATTGATAAACACCCAGTCGATAATACATCTCTAATCTCTCTTAGTTGTGATTTGCTTTCAAAATGTATCTTTGACTTATTGATAAACACCCCTTTAAAAAAACCAAAATTATGGCTAATCGTTGTGATTTGCTTTCAAAATGTATCTTTGACTTATTGATAAACACCCGCGTTAAGGTGGTGCTTAAGTATCGTTGGGTTGTGATTTGCTTT
>JANXRU010000422.1 GCA_025356715.1 Bacteroidota bacterium | reverse complement strand
ATAATATAAACTTGGTGGGGTTCCGTTAAATTGATTTGAATATATATCTCCTAAATTAACGGGAGCTAAGGCAATGTTTCCATCTTTAATTGCAATGTCATTTGCGAAATTTGCTGAAGGACCATTCAATAATATTTTTTCAAAATTCGATCCTCCTTTAAAATTAACTAACGCAAATTTATCATCTGCTATATAAAATTGATTAGAGTTTTCATAATATACATCATTTATAGTTGCGTAAGTTTGTGGAGTTGTATTATAAGCGGTAATATAATTGTTCCTGGTACCGTTAGGATTAAAATCAGAACAACCCCATTGATCTACTATAACAAAAACATTTAATTTAGAATAGTCATATAATTTCTTATTTGTAGTGCCATAATAATATGGATATTTTGTCCAAGCGCCACCACTGAATTGATATAAGGAATCTTTAAAATCCGCATTAGATTTCATTTTTTCCGAATAATTTGCCATAATTTTGTTATCAAAATTTATGATTGCATTATACGGACCGGGAGGGATGCCTATGTTTAATGATTTCCAATTTTGATAATTACTTAAATTAGTAATTATTTTCCCATAAAAAATACCCACTTCTGTTGCTGCAAAAATCGCACTGTCATTCGATGTTACTTGATTTATGATGTAATTTGAAACACCATTTCCGATATAATAGGTGTCTTTTATTTCTAATTTATCTGTATCAAATACAACTATGCCAAAACCACAGGCGATATATGCTAAATTTCCTTTAAAATAAACTTCATTAACTGATTTATTACCCGTAATACTTTTTCGTTTAATGTCTGATATGTTAATAATGGTGCCATTTGGCTGAATAACATCTATATTGGCATTATTATAAATAACTAATAATGAGTTATTGGCATCACATTTTCTAAGAAGTTGAACACCTACATCAGACAGACCATCAATCTTAGTCATCTTTTCCAGACTATTGTCACTTGTGTTATATTTTGCTAACCCTTGTCCATTAGATACATAAACGATGTTTCCAACTTTTGAAACACTATTGGCGTAATTATAGGAAAGGTGATCTACCCATTGACCAATTTTAACTTGTGAAAAAGAATACAAGTTCATAAAAGACAATAGTATAATAATTTTTTTTTTTTGCAGCATAGTCTTATAACGAAGATCGGTTTTATTTATTGTATTAATATACCATAAATTTAGTGTAATTATTTGAGGATTCAAATAGCCTAACTCTATCTATTTTTAGACTATTATTTGAAGAAATCAGGATGAATATTGCCTGAAAGTACCTCTTTATAGCGTTCAACTAACTCAATAATTAAAACATCGGGCTTATCCTTTAATAATACTTCTGGAGTAGGAATACCATCTATATATAATTGTCGAGGTGTAATTTTCGAAAATAGTTGATTTAAACTGGGGTAAATTGCTTCAATAAAGGAATCATGAACAATCATTAAATGAGGAATTTTAGTTTTAGTAATTTCATTAAAGCTTATTTGGTAAAAGGTATCCTTATAACAATTTTTAAGAGCAAGCATATTTGCTAAATCATACCCATGGTTAATTAAGGAATCTTTAATTGAAAAATTATCCAATGTTGGTATTTCTTTAAAATTTAAGGATAATCTTTTTGATAAGGCTTTTCCAACAATTGCTCCTGACAATAAATTCCAGTGGGTATCTGTTTTGTAATATAAAAGGTTGGGAGATATTTTCTTATACTCTAAAAGTAATTCCTTTACATGAAGTGCATTAGGTAGAATTTGCTGTAATTGATCATAACGATTATCATTTTGTTTTTGATAGAAATCAGGTAAATACTCGTTATAAATACTATGTTTACTTGGACATATTAATAATTGAAATTGAATATTGTTTTTTTTACAAAAAGCTTCAATAGCTTCGATATTTGATTTTACTTTTTCTAATTGTGATTTATTCCATTGGTAATAACCACAATATTCGTTTAATCCTAAACTATCGTATAAAGTTGCATTATAAAATAACCAATTGTTTTTTCCAATAATGACTTTATCTTTTGCGTTGAAAGATTTTAAAATATCTTTTTGAAGATAATTTAATGTTTGTATATAGCTATATTTATAGGGAAAATGATTGTTAAAATAGTTTTCATAATGAGTCATGTAGCCTGAAATGCCAGAAGTGTCGAATGTAGGAAAAGTAAGTTTCTCTTTATTCTCAATACTATCAATGCCTTCTTTTTTTGTAACAAAAAACAACATAAAATTCAGAGTTATGATACCTAAAAACACAAGTGTACTAAGGTTTTTAAAGAATGAGTTATGTGTTTTTATTTTCAAAACTAAAATCTATAATATATAAATGGATTGTAGGAATTACTAATAACTTCAATTATACTCCAAACAAATAATAAAATTAATAACAAGGATTCTGAAATTCTATAATTTGTATTACTGATTATTTTACGCTTTAATAAATTTAGAATTAATTTATTAAAGTGACCTGCGGATATAAAATATCCAAGGATGCAAATTACAATAAAATAAGGAGTTAAAAAAGATTTAATATCGGGCTTTGTATTTACGTTTGGAATTAATAAACACATTTTTTTTATTATAA
>JANXRU010000400.1 GCA_025356715.1 Bacteroidota bacterium | reverse complement strand
AATTTTAACAGCCAATGGTGCAGCAAGTTATTCATGGAGTACGGGAGCATCTACTCAAACGATTAGTGTTGGTCCAATTACTCAAACGATTTATACGGTTACAGGTACTTCATTAGGATGTTCTACTAATTCAACTGCAACTGTTTCTATAAATGCTGCTTTAAGTATTATAGTGAATAGTCCTACTGTTTGTTCTGGAAACATTGCAAATTTGACAGCAACAGGCGCAACTAATTATACATGGAGTACAGGCGCTGTGACATCAACAATTAATATTACGCCAACTCTTACAACCGTTTATAATATCACAGGTGAAACAGGAGGATGTACGGGTACAAATACGGCAACTGTTACTGTTAATTCTATACCAGTTGTTACCACTAGCGCCAGTAATTCTGTAATTTGCTTAGGGGGTTCAACAACATTAAATGGAGGTGGTGCATCAACTTACACTTGGACTGGAGGAGTTATAGATGGAGTTGTATTTTCTCCAACAGTAACTACTACGTATTCAGTCATTGGAACTTCAGTTGCTGGTTGCACTAACTCTGCTGTTCAATCAGTTACAGTAAATCCTATTCCGGTAGTAACTGTTAATAATGCTACTACTTGCGCAGGTGTTAGTACTGTTTTAAACGCAAATGGAGCAACAAGTTATTCATGGAGTACTGGGGCATCTACTCAAACTATTAATGTTGGCCCAATTACTCAAACGATATATACAGTTACAGGTACTTCATTAGGATGTTCTGCAATTGCAATTTCAACAGTTGATATTAATTCGTCATTAAGTATTGGTATAAATAATTCAACAGTTTGTGCAGGAACATCTGCTAATTTAATAGCAACTGGCGCTACTAATTATACTTGGAGTTCTGGAGCAACGTCCGCTATCATTAATGTAACACCTACGGTTACAACAACTTATACTGTACTAGGTGAAACATCTGGTTGTTTAGGAACTAATTCTTCAACAGTTACTGTTAATCCTTTACCATTAGTCACAGCAAGTGCTAGCAACTCTGTTATTTGCTTAGGAAGTTCAACAACCTTAAATGGTGGTGGAGCTTCTACTTATACATGGACTAATGGTGTAACGGATGCGGTTGTATTTTCTCCAACTGCAACAAATACATATACAGTTATTGGAACTTCAGTTGCAGGCTGTACTAACATTGCTGTTCAGTCAATTACAGTAAATTCTATTCCGTTAGTTACTGTAAATAATGCAACAACCTGCGCGGGTATAAATACGATATTAACAGCAAATGGCGCGTCTACTTATTCTTGGAATACTGGAGCAACTACTCAAACACTTAGTGCTGGTCCAGTTACTCAAACAATTTATACAGTTACAGGAACAACATTAGGTTGTTCGGCAAGTGCTGTTGCAACCATATCTATTAATTCCGCATTAAACTTAACCATAAATAGTGCTACAATATGTGCTGGTTCATCTACCGTATTAACAGTACTTGGGGCTACCAATTATACTTGGAGTACAGGAGCTACATCATCAACAGTTAGTTTATCACCCGGAAGTACTACCAGTTATTCTGTACTAGGAGAAACATTAGGCTGTATAGGTACTAATACAGCTATAGTTACAGTCAATGCAATTCCTGTAGTAACCGCTAGTTCTAGTAATTCTGTTATTTGTTTAGGAAGTTCATCAACTTTAAATGCAGGAGGTGCAGCTAGTTATGTTTGGACGGGCGGTATTACTAATGGAACTGTATTTTTCCCTTCAGTTACAAATACATATACAGTTACAGGTACTTCAATTGCTGGATGTACAAATACTGCTGTACAAACAATAACGGTTAATCCCTTGCCAATTATTACTGTTAGTAATGGAACTGCTTGCGCAGGTTCATCTGCTAACTTTACAGCTTTAGGAGCTTCAAGTTATACTTGGTCTCCTGCATTTGGTTTGTCTGCAACAACAGGCTCAGCAGTTACTGCAAGTCCAAATTCAACAACCGTTTATTCAGTTTCTGGAACTAACGGTGGGTGTGTAGGAACAGCTAGCGGAACCATGATTGTATATCCTATACCATCTGTTATCATTAATGCTAGTGCTACTTCAGTTCTTAATTCAGAACCCGTTTCTATTTCTGTTTCGGGAGGAGGAACGTATATTTGGAATACAGGAGCTACAAATACCGTAATTAATCCTAGTCCACAACAAACTTCTGTTTATTGTGTAACGGTAACTAGCTCTATGGGTTGTAAAAATCATGATTGTATAGAAATTACTGTAAAGGAATCAAGTACTTTATATATTCCAAATGTTTTTACTCCCAATAATGATGGTGTAAATGATTTATTTTTTGTAATGGGAACTAATATTGTAACTTTTGAATTGGATATATTTAATCGTTGGGGGCAATCCATATTTAATTCAAATGAACCATTGAAGGGATGGGACGGAACTTACAGTGGAAAAGATGTGCCTGATGGTGTATATATTTACATTATTAACGCAAAAGGAATAGATGATGTTGTCTATAAAAAAGCAGGACATATTACAGTGCTTCGATAGAAAGTTAGAATCCAAAAGTATAATTGGTTAATTTATTCGGATAGAGTACGGCAGAAATAGCTATTTGATTTTATTTAAATAGAGATAGTGTAAATTAATTTAATGTGTTGAGGTTTTTAAACCAAATCACCATACAAATCAAAATCACTGGCATCATTTATTTTGACGTTTGAAAAATCGCCTATGCGCACGTAATTAGTGTCAGTTGCCTTTACAAGCACTTCATTATCTACATCAGGACTGTCAAATTCCGTACGGCCAATAAAATATTCATTTTCCTTACGATCAAACAATACTTTATAAGTATTTCCTATTTTATCTTGGTTTAAGGAGTAGGAAATTTCTTGTTGTATTTTCATTACTGCATCTGCACGTTCTTTCTTCACTTTTTCTTTCACATCATCTTTCAATAAATAAGCATGTGTGTTTTCTTCGTGCGAATACGTAAAAATACCTAAGCGTTCAAATTTAGAATCAGAAACCCATTGTAACATTTCCTCATGATCTTTTTGGGTTTCTCCTGGGTATCCTGCAATTAGTGTTGTTCTAATAGCAATACCAGGGACTTTATCTCTTATTTCATTTACCGTATCAATTGTTTTTTGCTTAGTAATGCCACGTCGCATACTCTTTAGCATATTATCGCTAATATGTTGTAAAGGCATGTCTAAATAGTTACAAACGTTACTTCTTTTATTCATAACATCCAAAACATCCATTGGAAAACCACTAGGGAAAGCATAATGCAAACGCAACCAGTCAATACCTTCTACATCACTTAATTTATCTATTAATGAGGCGAGCTCACGTTTTTTATAAATATCTAATCCGTAATAGGTTAAATCCTGAGCTATTAATAACAACTCGCGCGTGCCTTTACTAGCCAATAATTTCGCTCGAGTAACTAACTCATCCATTTCTACCGAAACGTGCTTGCCTCGCATGAGAGGTATCGCGCAAAAAGAACAGGGTCTGTCGCAACCTTCACTTATTTTAAAATAAGCAAAGTGATTAGGTGTGGTTAATAAACGTTCGCCAACTAATTCTTTTTTATAATCTGCTTTGAGTGTTTTTAATATTTTTGGTAAGTCTCGTGTTCCAAAATAAGCATCTACATCAGGTATTTCTTTTTCTAAATCAGCTTTATAGCGTTCGCTCAAACAACCCGTTACATATAGCTTTTCGATACTACCTTCTTTTTTTGCTTCCACATAACGCAAAATAGTATCTATGCTTTCTTGCTTTGCATTTTCTACAAAACCACAGGTGTTAATTATGACGATATTGTGCTTGTCTTCTGTACTTTCATGTTCAACTTTAAAGTTATTGGCTTTTAATTGCCCCATCAATACTTCACTATCAACTATATTTTTACTGCAACCGAGAGTTACAACGTTAACGGAATTTTTTTTAAGAGTTTTTGTTTTCATGTATGGTGCGAAGATATCACTTTTTTAAGTTTATGTAAACGAAAATTGCATATAGTTTTGATTTGATTATATTGATAATTCATTTATATTTGAATATACTAAAAAAATAATAATATGAAAAATACAGATAAGAAAACCTCAAAACCAAGCGTAAAAAAAGAAGATGAAATTCAACAAGAAGATATGGTAGCAACAACAACTCCTACAGCTACAACCACTTCTACAGGGGATAAAGGTGGGAAAATTTCTTTTGGAGGAGGAACAACTACTGTATAAATGTTAGTGTTAGCTCAACACTAAGAAACTAGGGTCAGTTTTTTAGTGTTGAGATTTTAACTTTTAATCAATTTTTTAATTTATTCTGAATCAATTCAAATTAAGGTTGAGTTGGTAAAATATATATATTTATGTGGACGAAGCCACCGTTATTTTTAAGTGTCATATTTCTATTTATTTCCTCTTTTGCGACTTCTCAAAATTGTGATACTTTAATTCTAAAAAAATTAACGAATGAATCAAGCGCACAATTACTAAAAGACGTGAATATCTCTCTTAAAATAGCACACGAATCTTATGCTAAATCAAAAGAATGTATAAACACAAAGTATTATTTTGAGTCAGCTATTTGCTTAAGTAGAGCCTATTTCCAAAAAAATCAAGGGGATTCTATTATCAAATTACTATTACCTATATTAAAGAATTTACCTTCGAATACAAACATTTACTACAAGGCTAAATTAAATCATCAAATTGGTTCGGCCTACACGATGCTTATGGATTTAGAATCTGGATTAAAATATACTTTAGTCGCTTTATCTAATTTTGAAATAATAAAAGACAGTTCTAATTCTGCGAATTCATTAGTTAATATTGCTAATATATTTCAACAACAAAACAATTTCAAACAAGCTGATAAATATTTTAGAGATGCTTTTAAGATTGCATCTAAACTTCGCCGAAAGGTAGCATTAGGAAATGTTTATAATTCAATGGGAATCCTTTATGCAGAGCATAATAAATTAGATTCTTCTGAAAAATTCTTTCTGTTATCAACTCAAATTCGCGAAGGTTTAAACGATAAAACGACTTTAGCTTGGAATTATAATAACTTAGGAGGCTTATATGTGATGCTTAAAAAACCAAAAGAAGCCATATATTATTTAGAAAAAGCACTTAAAACATTTCAAGAAAACGGAAATTATGATGGGCAAACCTCAGTAGCTAATAATTTAGGTGAATTATCAATGAAAATTGGAGATTCGAAAAAAGCATTAGAATATTATAGCTACTCGCGTAAGTTATATGATCAAACTAATAACCCTGATAATTTAGAAAATCTTTATAATAATTTATCGGTGTATTATGATAAAATAGGTGATTTAAAAACGGCGTTCAAATACTCTGATTCTTTAATTGTTTTAAAAGATTCTTTATACGGAAATCGTTTGGATAGAGCGGTTGCCGAAATGCAAGTGAAATTTGAAGTTGATAAGAAGGACTTACAAATTTTAGCTCAGGAAAAAGAAAAAGAGATAGAAAAAACCAAACGAAATTTTATCATAGGTGTCTTAGTGTTTTTCGTTATTTTATTTTCCATCGCCACTTGGGCATTCATTCAAAAAAGGAAAAACAGTAAGTTATTGCAACTAAAAAATGGACAATTAGAGAGCGCTAATTTGGAAATTTCTCATCAAAAAGAGGAGTTAACAGAGAAGCAAAAAGAAATAGTTGATTCGATTAATTATGCTCAAAAAATACAAAATGCCTTATTGGCTAGTAAAATTGAGTTAAATGCTAATTTGAAAGACCATTTCATTTTGCTTAAACCAAAAGATATTGTTAGTGGAGATTTTACATGGGCAACAAAAAAAGATAATTTATTTTATTTAGCATGCTGTGATAGTACTGGACATGGAGTGCCAGGCGCATTTATGAGCTTATTAAATATTGGTTTTTTAAGCGAAGCCATTAAAGAAAGAAATATTATAGAGCCTGGGAAAATATTTGATTACGTTAGAGGTCGATTAATTGAAACTATTGGTAACGACGATCAAAAAGATGGTTTTGACGGGGTTTTAATTTGCTTAGATATCAATTCTAAAACGATTACTTATGCGGCTGCTAACAATAGTCCTTTATTAATTAGTAATAAAGAAGCAATTTATTTAAAATGCGATAAAATGCCTGTAGGTGATGGTATTAGAACCGAGTCCTTCACAAATTTTAAATTAGAGTATCAAACTAACGATTCGTTATACCTTTTTACGGATGGTTATCCTGATCAATTTGGTGGCCCTAAAGGAAAGAAATTCAAATACAAGCCATTAGAAACGCTTTTACAGCAAAATGCATCACTAAGACTTGAAGAACAAAAACAAATGCTTAATTCAACGTTTGAAGCTTGGAAAGGTAATTTAGAGCAGGTGGATGATGTTTGTATTATTGGTATTACACTTTAATTCTTTGAAAAACTAAGGCACTTCTGCCCAAATTGAATTTAGGTGCGGTTATTTATTTTACCATTTAGATAATTCCTTGAGTGCGTCTTTGTGAGTTACAAAATTACCTTTCTCAATTCTGGAAACAGCGTCATTTAATTCTTTATTGTATTGCCTTCGGCTGATTCTTTTAGCGTCTACGTCTACATTTAAAAAACTCTTAATCATTTCAAGTATTAATGCCCTATAACGGTTTGCAGCTAAGCGAAGAAGGCTTTTTTCTGGGTGGTTAGTTAATAAAAAGCCTTTTTTGCTTAGCTGCGGTTATGGGCTGGTTTATTTTCTGTTTTCCAACTTACGTTTCAGGTCTTCAAGTTGTTTTAACAGGTCTGCATTTTCTTTTTCTTGTTGATTAATTAGTTTGCTTTTATCATTAAGTTCTTTTTCCTTGTCCTTCAACGCTTTCAACAATTCTCTTTCTTTGTCTTCAAACATAGCGTTTACAGTACGCCACGCCTCTTGCTCATTTTCAATTTGTTTGCGTTCTTGAGGGTTTGTGCCAGTGTGGTGTAAAATATCTGTAATAATTTTCACCTCTTCAAGGTCGGTGGTGTGATTGTATTCTTTTGTAATTTTACGATCGTCGGCAAAGTTTGTTTGTTCAAATACACTTAGTAATTTATCTAACTTAGTTTGGTAGCGGTCTGTAATGCGCTCTACTTGCACTATAAAACTATCGTGTGTCAATTTTTCTACAAAGTCGCTTTTTGTATTTAAAACAGTTTTGTTTACAAGGTCTTTGTAATTACGTTCTACTTTTAAACAGGGTGTTTCAATTTCAGGGAGTTTAAACCCTAATATGTAAATTGTGGTTATTGGAAGAATAATTTTTTCTTCATTTATCTTGTCTTCTTTTTTGTATTGCTCTGCTAAATAATTACGAAAACGCATTAAATCAATTTGATTTTTCGCTTTCTGTATTTCTATTAAAACTTTTTTGAACTCGCCAGTTTCTGTTTTTACAGTCGCAATAAAATCTAACCTAAATACAGCTAAACCTGCCAACTCATCGGTATAAGTAAACTCTTGTGGTTTTACTTCAATGGTTTCAATAGTTTGTTCTAATAATGTACTAATAAAGAATTTTGCAACTCTTTCATTTTCCATCATGCGTTTAAAAACAGTGTCGTATATTGGGTTTGCAATTAGCATTTTACAATGTATTAGGGTACTAAGTTAAGCATTTTTATTTTTTTTACAAATACTAAAAATCTCAACGCAAAATCCATTACAAATTTTAATTAAAAAAAAGTTCCGTGCAACCCAGGCTTCGTTGTGCGTTTTCCAAACGCAACGAAGCCTTAGCTGTTATGGGCTGGTTTTTATTTTTCATCTTTTATGATCCAGTCCGAAATTAAATTTAATTTTTGCGTTGCCCATTCAGAAATTGTCTGCGATTTGTCAGTGAGTTGATAAGTCGGCAGCACATCATCCTTACCTGTTGGCTGTAAGGAAACATTAAATTGGAACTCCAATTTGTCAGCACGGAATATCGAAATTTTATATTCTGTGTCGGCAACTTTTGTCTTTGAAATGTCGAAACCGTTTATCGTAATCTTATTGCTCATAGAATTCTGAAATTAAAAATTGTTCGATTTGATTTTTGAATTCTGAACGGGAACTGTAATGAAAAATCATACTTATACTGCGCCCAAAGAATGCTCTTGCTAAGAAGTTTGGAACATATGTAATAACTAATGGCTGGTTAGTATAGAATGTAACACGAAGTCCGACATAGGTGTCTTTATCTATATCAAGCCATTTTTTGTTACTGTCAACAATGTTTGAACGCACTGTTACTTTAATATGCGATGAAAGTTCCTCTCTCAATTTTTCCGCAGCACGTTCGATTGTGAAGGTGTTCTTAATTTTCATTTTATTTATGTTTAAATTGATTTTAATATTAGGGCAATTACAAAGACGATAGCAGCAATTACAATAAACTTTAAAGTTGTTTTGAAAAAGGTGCCAAACCCGATTATGGAGCTGTCACGAAATTCAATAACCATTGAATAAAGATTTCGCATTGCTTGCTTCCTAGCATTATCCATCCATTTTTTTAAAATTTCATCATCAGTTTTATAAGATGAATATTCTTCTTGTGGTCGTGAAGTTTGTTTTGTGTAAGTTTTTTCTTTTGTGCTGTCATATCCTGAGCGTTGATATTGCTCTTGTTTGGATTTTTTAATTTTTTCCTCTTCTTCTTTTTGGAAGCATTTAAATTTTAAATATTCTCTGTCATAACGAACCCGAGCATCTTCATCTGTAAGGATTAATCTTGCTTCATTAATTTCTTTCATTTTTTCAGTGGTATCAATTCCAGGATTTTTATCTGGATGCCACCTTTTTGCCTGAATCCTATAAGCGGTCTTAATTTCAAACAATGTAGCTGTTTCAGAAATTTCGAGTATAGCGTAATAATCCTTGAACATTTTACTACTCTTTGTTTAGCCTGTCTGAATATTTAAAAATCTCTCCCTCTCCTTCACCTTTTCTTGGTTGCCATATTTTTTGAATTCCCAAAACTGCGCTAATACAAAGCCCGATGCTTATTATAATTCCTACAATTGGAATGAATACCCAAAGTCCTAATGAAAGAAACCCAATAATTCCTAAAACGATTGATAAAAGTAATTTGGCAAAAAAGTTCATTGAACCAATTTTGTCACTTTTCAGAAAGTCTGTCCTTTCGTCCAGGAAGGTCATGCTTTTTGCAATAAATGATTTCTTTTTCATTGTGTATGTATTTGGTTTATCATAAATGCCCCCATAACGTTTTCGCGCTATATTTCGGCGGGTTTTGAAACAATGTCTACCGAAATGCTTGTTTAAAGATACTATGTTTATTGCCATTTACAAAGAAAAAATTATCACGCTTTGGCGTGACTACCGCTTTTGCAAATGCTTGTACTTCTGCCAAAATTGAATAAAGCGTGTGTTAGTAGTTGCCAGCCACATTTAGTTTGAACCACAAGATATACTGTAACTTTCGAATTCGTGTTCTGCAATAATTTTTTTGGATTTAATATCTATTGTTATTGTTTTATATTTTTCAGAATGAGACATGTTGTTTCCTGTAGTTTCTTGTAGGAATGAAAAATCCCACTCTAGGGACTGCTTAGATTCATTAAATTTTAAATCATAAATGCAAGTCTTTGTTTTGTAATGCTTATTATTAGCGTATGTCTTTGCTATTTTTTTAAGAACATTTCCTTTTATAAAATCACTTCTCTTATTATAACCTTCTCTTGGCCATTGAAATGAGGTTATTTGTCCATATTGATCTAAATCTATTTCTATACAATAATTTTTTATACTTATTGTTGTATCTCTTAATTCAAAGTATAATTCATATTTAGGCATTATATATTTTGAATTAGCCTGTGACATTGAGTCTTTTAGGTAAAATTTTTGTAAATCAATTGTTTGACCTTTAATAAAAAACATATTATTACCGAAGTCTGTCATAGAGGAGTCTATCAGTTGCTCTAAAATAAACTTTATACGGGAAGGAATTTGATTTAGAGAATCAATTTCTTTTATCTCTGCGTCCCTTTCTGGAAGTCCAAAATATGGTTTGTCAATATAAACGTTACTTTGGCCTTGCATTAAAGTGCAAGTAAGAATGGTAATATATGTCAGAAGTATTTTTGTCAAGATATAGTTTTTAGGCTGGTTACTACTAACTTACTTATAGCCTTAGTTTTTTAAAGCAAATCTTGCAATTTTTACCAGCTTTGCTTAGTTCTTTAGTTCTTTAGTTCTTTTTCGTTTCATAAATCTACTCTTTTTTTTATAAACTATCAAATGGCGAAACCACTCTTTGTATACTAGTATTGCTCACATGGGTATAAATTTCGGTTGTTCTGCTACTACTGTGCCCTAAAATCTCTTGTATGTACCTCAAATCAGTACCATTCTCTAATAAATGTGTTGCATTGGCATATAATAAAGGCTTAAGTTGGCCTTCCTTAGCATTAAGCATTCAATGATTGGCGCCAAGCAACCAAAGCGTGGCGCCAAGCAACCAATAATTGGCGTTACTATTTGAAAGCGTGGCGCCAATCTATCAATGATTGGCGCCAATCATTGATAAATTGGCGCCAATCACGCAGACATTGGCGCCAATTTTTTCATAATAAATCCAAGCAAGCAATGATTGGCGCCAATCAACAAAAGCGTAGCGCCAATCATTGCATGATTGGCGCCAATGTCTCTGTGCTTAGCGCCACGCTTTGCTTGCTTAGCGTCAATCATCCTTCCATTTGCATAACGCATAAATGTTTTTAGCCGTTTAGGTTTATTCTTAAAACTCGTCACTCTTTCATTAACAATTAAATAAGGGTGATTACTATTATGTATGTGGTGATTGGAACTCTCCATCAAAAAATTAG
>JANXRU010000396.1 GCA_025356715.1 Bacteroidota bacterium | reverse complement strand
GGTGAAAGTAGCAAAGGTAGCCATCTTCATTTTGAATTATGGTATAATGGCCTATCTATTAATCCTCAGGACTATATTAGTTTTTAGTAAGGCTTGTATTTTTGAGTTATCCTTAATTGATACGATAAGTAGTCCTATCGTAGTTAGTCATGCTGAACTTAGTTCAGTATCTGTTTAGACCCTGAAACGAGTTCAGGGTGACGAAACCTTGGACTATATATAATTTACATTTGGTATTATATAATAAACGACTAACCGGCAAATGATTTTTTAAATTCAAAAGAATTGCTTTCTATTAAGCATAAAAAAACCTCCTATTAATATAGGAGGTTTTTTTATTTAAGGATTTTTATTTGTTATGGAATATGGTTATGAATCCACTGTATTTTTTATCATTCGGCACGTCAACTACATAAAAGAATGTTCCATCCGCAACGTGAGTAGGATTCCATTCATTGTTGTAATTAGGGTTTTCATAAACTTTTAAACCCCACCTGTCAAATATCGTTACTACTGTATTTGGGTTATGTTCAATATTCTTAATTTTAAAGAAATCGTTTATACCATCACCATTTGGAGTGATAACATTAGGGATAATAACAGAGCATGGAGGTAACACGGTGATGATTTCAGAAACACTTCTTGCATATCCACAGCTATCATTAACAAATAATGTAATGGTGTACGTTCCTTCTGTTTCTGGACTTAAAGATGTTAAGTTCGCAGAACTAGAAATTGGAGTAGTAGATGGAACGATATACCAATTATAATTATAATTTGGATAACCATTAACTGCTAATGAACGTAAAGTAAATTGTGTGCCAGCACAAGTTGTTGATGTGTCTAAAAGAGAGACATTCATATTATCTGCAAAGTTTTTTACAACAATTGTGTCTGAATTCGGTTTCGCACAAACTCCACCAACCGTAACTACCAATGTTGTGGTTGAATTAGAAGTTACATTATAAGTAGAAGTATTATTTACACCTGGAGCTGCTGCATTTGTTGGTAAAGTAGTCCACGAATAAGTATATGGTGTTCCTGGATTACCTGGAGTTGCAGAGCCTACTCCTGTTGAAATGTTGAAGTTTTTATTCATACATTTTGTAACATCTTGTAATGGAGAAATTAGTAAATCAGCTTTTGGCATAACGGTAACTAACAAAATTTTAGTGTCTGGTATTGATGAAGGGCAAGGTGATTTCCCAGTTACACTATAGGTATTAATTCCTACAGATGGAGGTGTAACAGTTATTGAAGGCGTTGTTGCAATGCTTACAGAACTTGCACCTTGCTGATAATACCAGTTATAAAGAACAGCACCTGATGCGCTTAATGTTACTTGAGAACCTTCGCATATGGTAGTTGTCATTGGAACTGCTGTAACGGTTGTAATTGGTGATGGGTACAATATTGCTATAGTTCTGGTCGCAACACATCCTCCATTTGGATTTACAACAGAAACAGTGTAGATCGTTGGAACATTGCCCGCAGGTGGAGACACAAATGTTGGAACAACTTTAATAGAGTCATTATTGAAATTAGCTGTTATTGTACCGTTTGAAGAAACTGAAACAGTATAAGTTGATGCATTTACAGACCCGCAATTTTCAAATTTAAGATTTGGTCTGTCGGATGATGAACCAAATCCTGTTGTTATTGGGCAAGCAACTGTACCATCAGAATTAAAATACCTAACAGATACAAAAGGAGTTACAGTGAAAGGAGATTGAGAATTTGTTGTATAACTTGATGTTTGCGAATTACAAACATCAATTAATATATTAGAAACGCCATCCCATTCATATGGAGTTGGAAAAGTGTAAGTATTCCAACCAGCTGTAATATTTGCTGTTGCAGCATAATACACTTGAGTTAATCCAGTTTCAAAAGTTAATGAACTTAAGTTTGTAGTATTAGTGCATTTCATCTTAATAGTGAAATCTGGATAAGCAGTAGTTCCACTAATAGTGGTAATATTCCATGAAATACTAGAAAGTTTACCAGGTAATACACCTGCAGCTAATAATTCAGCAGCTGTATATAAAATCTGATGCCTAGTATTCCTATAAAAATTTCCATAGATTGCCGGATAACCTGTTGTTGAGTTTACTGCTGTGCCAGTTCCTAGTTGTATACTATTAGGCGTAGAGCAGCCTCCCGTGGTAGAAAGGGCACAAGTAGATGGGATTCCACTTCCAAAGTTTAAGAATAATCTAGCTGTATCTGTTGGAAAACATAAAACAGTATTAGTAGCCGTAACCGAGAAATTAGTTTGTATAGGACTAATGGTAAAGGTGCTATTATAAATACAAGTACCATCATTAATCATATAACTATAAGTGCCTGCAGCTAATGGCGTCATTGATAATGTGGTAGCAGACATAGTTGTATTTGATACGATAGTTCCAGCTGTTGGCCCTGTAACATTATAGATATAAGGTGCAGAAAATGGAGTTGATAAATTCAATACTGCTGACCCGTTAGTTGCTCCTGGACAAACATTTTGAATATTATTTACATATGTACTACCACCTGTAACTTGTGCCAACGTATATTTAATGGAATCCTTACAGCCTCCTGGAGTTGTATATACCAATGTGTATACACTACCTGCAACAGCTGCTGCAATTTGTAAAGTATCATTTGTGCCATTAGGAGCTGGTATTAAAACAGGCACTAAACCTTGATACCATTGACAATTTGTAGCGCCTGGAACAGCAATAGATGTTGAATTACCACAAAATTGTTTGGTTTGCGAAAAGTATAAGGCTGGAGAAACACCAACTGATAAATTAGCTGACGCTTGCCCACAAGTAGTTGATGCGACAACGACGCTATAGGTTCCAGGCGGTAATCCAGTTGCCGTTTGAGAGTTACTAACGATAGCGCCAGTAGTTGTATTCGTCCATGTATAGGTATAAATGCCATTGCTTCCAATTGCTTGAACAAAAGCAGTACCTGATGCGCCTCCTAAACAAGAACTCGTAGAATTTAAATTTACAATACTTACCGTTGTTAAAACGATTGAAACGGTTTGAGTAATTGCACAGCCACCTGGAGAAACCATACTTACAGTATAAGTATTGCCAACAACAGCACCTGGAACAACTAAAGTGTCGTTTGTCCCACCAGATCCTGCAGGGATAATGCCTGAAGGGCCAGTCCACTGATAGGTTGTAAAGCCTGTAGGCGCAACTAAAGTAGCAAAAGAGGAACCTGAACACATATTTGCATAGGGAGTACCTAGGCCGCCACATTCTGCATCAACATAAGCATAACCCCAATGACCACTTTGAGTACATCCTCCAACTTCAAAATTGATAGAAACATTAGTTCCTGCAGGTAAAGAGGATAAGTCTACAGAGTAATATTGCCATTTTCTATAAAAAGTAGGGTCAAAGGTACTACCTACTACCGATGTTTTCATAGAATCGGAAGGAACGGTTGATTTTGGATTAAAAGTGTAGGATGTACATCCAGGCAAAGTTACACCAGTACCTTCATTTACTACACTAACTTTAAAGTAAGGCGACTCATTCACTAAATGTCCAGATGGATTTTGAAGAACCACCGCATAACTAAAAGATAATCGTTGATTTGTTGAAGAAGAGGTAGTGATATATTTTAAACGGCAAGCTCTATAGTTGGCATTTGAACTATTCATTCGCACGGAAACTGGGTCAAAACTAAATGGACTTACAAAAGGAATATCTGATAACGTTTGAGTCCCAACAGCACGACAAGCTAAAGAGTCATATCCAAAACTTACACAATTAGGGTAAACATTGTTGGTAGCAGGAACCGACATGATTGTATGATAATTTGCCGTGCTAGCCACTGAAATATTATTTCCAGCTGGGTTAATAATACTAGCGCCAGTAGAAGTATATATCGGGTTCCCTCCTACAGGCCCTGTGCCAACAGTACCAATACCACCAGTCCATCCAGTAAAATTGTATTGATCAAAACTCATGTTTGGACAGCCAATACTCATTGTTTTATTTGGAGACAAGTAAATAACAGTTTCTTGAACATCACCAGTAACAGAAGTTTCATAAGGTGTATGCAAGTGCTTTTGTTGAGTTAAAGCTCTTTTTGATGAAAAATCATTTTTTAAAAAAGCAATATAGCCTTTTAATTCGCTAGCTTTAATTCCTTTAGCCTTTGCTTCAGCTACAGCTGCTTCTTCGTCAAATGCCTCTGGGTTGTGCTTTTTAGGTTCCTTGGTCTGCGCAACACTTAATTGGATGAAGACAAATGAAAGTAAAGTTAAAGTTAAAAATAATTTTTTTCTCATGTTTTCTTTTTTTTAGGAGCAATTTAATTTTGTAGTTTATTTGTTGTTACAATTCTTGTTGGTTTCCATTCAGAGTTTTTAGTGGATTCAATTCCTGCTATTACGAGCAGTACTCCACTCACGGAAACATTTGTCGGACTTATACTTTTACCGATTGTCGGAAATGCAGCCGAGCATGTAACTGCAGTCACTAGCGCTATGAAGAACAAGATGGATTTGGCAATAAACAATGATACGTTTGAAAATGACGATACGTACCAAATGGCAAGTGTTAATATGCATCCATCAATATTAGAAGACAAACGGGTCAAACTTTAAAAAAAACTTAATGCTGAGGTTTAAATTTATTGTAATAACAGTAATTAGCTTAAAAACTAAAATAATTATAATTTAACGCTACATCAAACAATTCGGCATTATCATTTATAAATGTTTGCATACCAGCTGTTGGATTTACAGCATTCAATTCTCTTCCCGTTTTACCATGTTTTAAAATTTCAAGGACTTCACCAAATGTATTTTCCGAAAAATCAGTAGTAATAGCTTTGTCTTTAACGTACTTCCTAATTCGCTCTTTATAACTTAAAATTAAATCACGATCATTAAAAAAAAAAGGAAACACGAAAAAAAAAAAAAAACGA
>JANXRU010000384.1 GCA_025356715.1 Bacteroidota bacterium | reverse complement strand
CCCTCGGAATTCTACGGATTTTACGCTCCGCTAAATCCTTGAATTCTCAATTCACCGCTTCCCTGCTCGCATTTTTGACAATCCTACGCTCTTATTCCATCCAAAATACTCCTAAAGGGTAATCTGTTTCGTCGTTTAGATGTGTGAAAAAAATAGTGATTTTAAATAATTTTTCCTTACTGAATTTTTAGTATAATCAAAATTAAGAACATTACTCTTTTTTTCTATTTCTTGGATGATAACTTAAAATATTTTCTCGTAAAAAAGATTGATCCAAGTGAGTGTATATTTCTGTTGTTGTAATGCTTTCGTGACCCAGCATTTCTTGCACAGCACGTAAATCGGCACCACCTTCTACTAAATGCGTTGCAAAAGAATGCCGAAATGTATGTGGACTTAATAGCTTTTTTATTCCTGCTTTTTCTGCTAAATCTTTAATAATATAAAACACCATTTGGCGTGTAATTGGCGTACCACGCTTACTTAAAAAAATCATATCCTCATTGTTTTTTTTAATGGTAATATGATTACGGTGATTGTTAACATAGTTTTGAATAAGCTTAAGCGCTGATTTACCAATAGGAACCAAGCGCTGCTTATCACCTTTACCAATTACAGATATAAACCCTTCATCTGTATGTAAATTAGTTAGTTTAAGTGAAATTAACTCACTCAC
The DNA here is from genome assembly GCA_025356715.1 of Bacteroidota bacterium. The sequence goes on along the minus strand of JANXRU010000384.1, from coordinate 4,329 downwards.
ACGTAAACCGCAACTGTAAAGCGTTTCGAGCATGGCTATGTTTCGTTCGCCTTCAGCTGAACTCCTATCTATACAGGCTAATATTAGATCTATTTCCTCCACACTTAAATATACTGGTAGTTTACGTTTGATGCGAGGGGTTTCTAATAATTCCGCAGGATTAATTTGTATGTAGTTTTCTAAAATTAAAAACTTATAAAAATGTTTAATACCCGAAATGATGCGCGATTGCGTTGTTTCAGTAAAATTAAATTCAGAAATATATTTTAAAAATGCTTGTAAATCATGGAAAGTAACGTCAGACGGCTTTTTAGACGGATAAGCCATTTTCATAAAAATCTTTAATTTAGTGATGTCATCTTCGTATGAAACCACTGAATTTACCGAAAGCGATTTTTCTACTTGTAAATAGTATTTAAAATCAATAATATTAGTTTCCCAAAGGCTCAATTTTTTGTGTAATTTTGAAAGAATAAAAAAATAAATATCGTGTTAAAGATAGCAATAATCAATGGCCCTAATTTGAATCTTTTAGGAGTAAGAGAAAAAGAAATATACGGATCAGCTTCGTTTGAAGATTATTTTAAAACCCTTCAACAAAAATACACGAATATTGAGTTCACCTATTTCCAAAGTAATGTTGAAGGCGAATTAATTAATAAACTGCACAAAGTAGGCTTTACATATGATGCCATTATATTAAATGCTGGCGCTTACACACATACGTCTATTGCCATTGCTGATGCAGTAGCAGGCATTAAAACACCTGTTATTGAAGTTCATATTAGTAATATATTTACTCGCGAAGATTACCGACACATTTCTTATTTAGGGAAACATTGCAAGGGAAGTATAAGTGGTTTTGGGCTAAACGGCTATGAAATGGCTATTAAGAGTATTTTATCTTAAAATTTCATTTATACTCTAAATAAATTATCTTTATTGCTTATTAAAAAAACCTATGTTTTACAGCTGGCTACCACTTACCCGAATTAAAATATTTTTTGCTCAAGTACTATACAAAATCGTTACTCTTTTTGTTGGTAAAAAAAAACGCGTTATTGTGCGCGATGGCATTAATTTTGAAATTGATTTAGCAGAAGGCATTGAACTATCATTATATTTATTTGGTAACTTCCAAAAACATGTCACCTCTAATAAATTTTTAGAAATAAAGAAAGACTTCACGATCATTGATATTGGTGCTAATGTGGGATTAATGACCTTACAGTTTTCTAAATTAGTTCCAAATGGAAAAGTATATTCTTTTGAACCAACATTTTATGCCTTAGAAAGATTAAAAAAGAATTTATCTTTAAATGAAGATTTATCAAAAAATGTAGAAGTGATAAATTCTTTTGTTTCTGAAAAAAGCTCTGATAGTCCTGAAATTATTGCATTTTCGAGCTGGAAAGTAAATGGAGAACGTGGTGAAAATGATCATCCAGTGCATTTGGGAACACCTAAAGGAACGGAGGGTGTTAAATCTATTTCCTTAGATGATTTTGTAATTCAGAAGAAATTAGAAAAATTTGACTTCATTAAAATAGATACTGATGGCCACGAATACGAAGTATTTAAAGGTGCCAAAGAAGCAATCAAAAAATATAGACCTAAAATTATTTTTGAAATTGGGTTATATGTTATGGATGAAAAACATATTTCGTTTGAATATTATTTCAATTACTTTAAAGAGTTGAACTACAAATTATTTGATACCCAATCTAATTACGAAATTACTATGAGTAATTATCAGAAACATATTCCAAAGAATGGGTCTACTGATTTAATTGCTATTCCTTTGTAATAAGCACATTGAAGCTAAACTCAAAAGGTTTATCAACGTTCTCAACTATATATTCTCTTGATATTTTTTTGTGTGGAATTTCATCAATCATGTAAAAATGATAATGTAATTCATTAAAGAAATCAAAAAACTCAACAGCTGTTGTCCCAGCTCGTTTAAACCCATGAGGCCAATACTCTGCTATAATTTTCAATTGATTGTTACTTGATAACAATTCTTTCATCCCTCTAAAAGCCGTTAATTCATAGCCTTGAATGTCAATTTTAATAACATTAATATTTTTAATCTTATTTAAACGGATTAATTCATCAATCGAAACAGCAGTAATTTCTTCTACACTATCATAATTATTAACTGGATAGGTACGATGATCTACATTTAATAATTTAGATTTATATACTTTTAAAATCTGTTCCTTATCTGAAACAGCATTATTAAATAATACAATATTATCAATACCATTTGTATTATTTTTAAGGTGTTTAAAATTTAACTGATCAGGTTCAAAACAATAAACGGTTCCTTTATTCCCTGTAAATGCACTTAAAATTTTAGCATAAAATCCAATATTAGAGCCTATATCCAAAATATTGTCGCCTGACTTGATTATTGATTTTAAAACATCTATTTCCGCTTTATCATTTTTGTTTTTAAATTTTGAATACGAAATATTATAAAGAGGGAAACAGTATTTGTATAAAAAATTCCCAATACGTATTTTGGTATAATTAAAATCCATTTTAGTAATTTATTTTATAAATAAAAGCTTCTTCAGAAACACCCATTGTTTTAACTAAGGTTAATTTTTCAGGATATTTTTGCTGGATAGGCCCCAATATATTATGAATAGTATTAATAACATCATCTGTTTTAAACTTAGGATTTATGCGTAAACTAGCAAGTAATACATGCGTAACATGATTTCGTTTAAAAATTGCTAAGGCTGAATCTGGATTAGATTGCTGAGTTTGAGGATCTTTACCAATAACAGAGTAAATAGGATAAAAATGTTTTCCTTTTCCATATACAAAACTCATTGGTGCTTTTCTGCAAGCAACCAAACTCTCTTTTGGCAAACTGTCGGCACACCAAGCACTAATCCTTAAATAATTTTGCCAATCTGGAGTGTAGCCATAATAAATATCGCCCTTTAAATTTTTAGAAACGATAGGAACATTTGCAAAAGCACGCTTTGTTGAAGATATAACCATTGATCCAATAATAAAAGCAATTAAAAGAACAACCATTTTTTGATTGAAGTTACTTTTAGACATTAAAATATAAAACCCGTAAAAAATTCCTAATAAAATAGCTGGCATATGTACCATGATAAAACGTGGTTGATCCCATCTAGCCTGCAATACAAAGAAAGTACCAAAACAAATAGTCCCTGCAAATAAAACCATAAACATAATTAATTCATTCTTGTTTTTAAATGCTTGGTATAAACCCACAAATACCAAGCATATCACAATAAATGCCAATAAACTATATACATTAGTACTATCTTCATTCATAAAACCAAGTAATTGAAAAAATCGCTTAGATAAATACAAACCACAATTATCTAAAAAACGTCCAAAAAACCCCGCTAAATCTTCTGTTCCTTGACTAGCATCATAAGGGTCTTTATTTAATAAAATACCCATTTGGGATTGGTATTGGATGGCCGATTTCCCCCAAACCAAATTTTTAATTAATTCATACAATAGCTTAAAAGCGCCAAAAGAAACCAAAGCAAATAAGGCTTTTTTATATGTTTTTTTAATAATGTAAAATAATACAATAGCAATGATACCAAACACTAAGATATTTTTAGCTAACGTTAAAATCATCATTAAGAATCCTAACACCATCCACTTTTTCCAATCCTTCTTAATATCAGTCCCTATAGGGTTTTCATTAAAATTGTATTTCGAGAAATAATATAGAAAAATAGCTTGAACTAATAAATAAAAAGGTTCAGAAAATGTTTGACTTGCAAAATATAAGACTAAATAATTTATACAGATAAAAGAAAACACTAAAATTTTTAATATTTCAGGTACTTTTTTATCAATGGCTTTATAAAATATGGTCGCCCCTAATCCGAAAAATAAAATAGAAAATAATTTAAATACAATTAAGTTAGTACCAAAAATGAGCGTTAATACGCCCAAAAACATAGGGTACATAGGCGCATTAGAGGTATAGTAATAATTTGGGAACTCGTGTACGTATTTATAACCCGCTTCTATATAAAGTGCGTCATCATGCGCTTCACTGATACGAGCATTAAAGCTTAACAAGGCTAATAAAATTCCTGATAATAAGATAAACCAAAAAATAGGAACTTTTTTAGCTTCTAATTTTTTATTTAACTGATCATAATAGTTAATTTCTTTGCCTTGATGTGTGGTTATTTTTGCCATAATTTAAACCCAAATGTATTACTGTTATTATAATTAATCTTTAGTTAATAATAAATCGTTTATCAATTTTATAACGAATTCTAATTGTTCTTCTTTTGAAATATCTGTATT
>JANXRU010000379.1 GCA_025356715.1 Bacteroidota bacterium | reverse complement strand
TGTAAAAATAGAAAATCTCCATACACTTCAGATTATTACCGATTTAGAGGTTCAATAAAATCTTGTCTTAATGACACTGTCGAAGCATTAAAAGACTTTAACAAATCAATTGAATTAGATTCTAACAATTATAAAACGTATTTAAAAAGAATTTCGTTGTTACATTCCAATACAAAATGTATTGAACAAGTAAAAAATGACATTTCTAAATTATTGAAAATATACCCTAACAAAAAAGATATTCCGTTTTTATACGCAATGCGAGGATTTTATTCAGTAATTAGTGGCGATACTTTACAAGCTGAGAATTTTTACAATAAAGCAGTCGAAAGTTCTCCAGAAAAAGGCTATGTTTACTATAATTTAGCCTCTTATTATTTTTTCTTTAGAAAAAAGGATGAGTATAAAGATATTATTTTTGAATCCTTAAAAAAATCTATTTTGTTTGAAAAAAACAGACTTGATGCGTATAAATTTTTAGCGATTGCTTATGCAGTCATAGATAATGATTCAGAAAATGGCTGTAAAATTATTAAAATGGCTGAAAAGCAGTTTGGAAACCTTCAAGACATAATGAGATTAAAAGATGTTTTATGTAGTGGTAAGGAAGGACTAGAAGATATGAGATTAGAGTTTTTAATAATACCAAATGGAGAAACTGAATTGTTAAATGTTTTTTTTGGCGATCAAACTTCTTCTCAATTAAACAAAAATATTAATTGAAATAAATAAACTTTATGAAATTCTATTGAAGCTCTAACCAATACCTGACAATTTATTAAACCTTCTCAAAACGCTTCACTTCTGTTCCTTCAACGACTAAAGTTTCCATAAACATCGTTAAAGGTCTTACCCATAAATTTTCGCCTTCTGGTTGGTAAGTTGCTTTGTAAACAACTAATTCTTCTAATGTTTCGCTATGTTTCGCAATACTTACGACTTCATAAATATTACCCTTATAATGCTTGTATAATCCCAATTCTAAATTCATTTCTTTTATGTCTCTATTGCCCCTAATATCTATTTAATTCCTTGGGCTACTTTTAACTTGTATGATCTGAAACAATAACCCATTTATTGTTTATTTTTTTCCAAAGTAGGGTAAAGTGTCCTCCAACAGGCTTTTCTTTAGTTAACTCCCATTTTCCAATAACGTAAATGCTTGATTTAGATAATTGAATTGCTTCGATAATGGTGAAATTTAATATTCCCATTGCTGCTTTATCAGGATATCCTTTTATATAATTTTCCAATGTTTTTTTCCAACCATAGGTAATGCCTTTGCTTCCAATAAACTTAAGGCTATCATTATTCCAATAATAAGCCATAAAGCTAGGTATATCGCCTTTATTCCATGATTCCTCCTGAATTTTCATATTATTTTTCACACTAGTTATATCATTTGAACTTTTTTGCGCAGCTCCAAATAAAGAGCCAAATAAGAAAAAAATTAAAGGTAATTTTTTCATAATAATGAGTTAAGGTTAATAAATTGAAATTTGTAATTATCCTATAAAATTACATAAAATGTTATATCTTTGTATTTCGTTCTTTAACACACTTATTAAGAAAAGCCGAGGGATACGCCCTATGAAGCTTTACCAACCCTATTAATAGTTGTTAGTTTTTAGTATTCAACCTACTAATTACTAAATACTAAAATTAGAAGGTGGGAATTCGTTTCGGTTTAACCGAAAAAAATAAGTAGAAATGATTTTATAATTACATAACAACCATATAAATCTTTTCTGCAAATGCGGAAAAGATTTTTTTATTTAAATAGATATATGAATACAAATACAATACAACAAGAATTAGAAAAAAGAGTATTAGTCATTGATGGAGCAATGGGCTCTATGATTCAACAATACAAATTAGAGGAAAAAGATTTTAGGGGCAAACGATTTGCCGATTGGCATAAAGATTTGCAAGGTAATAATGATTTATTATCTCTTACTCAGCCTCATATTATTAAAACCATTCATAAAGAATATTTAAAGGCTGGAGCAGATATTATAGAAACCAATACGTTTAGTGATACAACGATTGCTATGGCTGATTATGATATGCAAGAATTTGTATATGAATTAAATTTCGAATCAGCTAAAATTGCGAAAGAAGCTGTAGCGGAATTTAAATTAGAATTTCCTGAATTTGCATCTATTCCTAAATTTGTAGCAGGTGCAATAGGGCCAACCAATCGAACCTTATCTTTATCGCCAAATGTAAACGACCCTGGTTTTAGAGCCATTACTTTTGATGAATTAGTTGAAGCTTATACGGAACAAGTTCGTGGACTAATTGATGGAGGCGCCGATTTATTATTGATTGAAACCATTTTTGATACATTAAATGCTAAAGCTGCTTTATTTGCCATTCAAAATTATTGCGAAAAAATTGATAAGAAAATGCCTGTGATGGTTTCCGGAACTATAACGGATGCCAGCGGAAGAACCTTATCAGGACAAACAACCGAAGCATTTTTAAATTCAGTTTCTCACGTTGATTTATTAAGCGTTGGTTTAAATTGTGCCTTAGGTGCAAAAGATATGCGCCCTTACCTGGAAGAGTTATCTTCTAAAGCGCCATTTTTTGTCAGCGCATATCCCAACGCAGGATTGCCCAATCAGTTCGGAGAATATGACCAAGATGCTCATGAAATGGGACATCAAATCGAAGATTTTTTAAAAGCAGGTTTTTTAAATATTGTTGGAGGTTGCTGCGGAACGACGCCCGCCCACATTAAACGTATTGCAGAATTAGCAAAGGATGCAAAGCCTCGTAAAAAACCACAGGCAGATACCATGATGCATTTAAGTGGATTAGAGCCTTATACTTTAACCCCGGAAAGTAATTTTTTAAATGTGGGTGAACGTACCAATGTAACTGGTTCAAAAAAATTCTTAAGATTAATTAAAGAAGGAAATTTTGAAGAAGCTTTATCGATTGCTAAAGACCAAGTGGATGGCGGTGCACAAGTGATTGATGTGAATATGGATGAAGGTATGTTGGATAGTGAACAAGCGATGACAACCTTCCTAAATTTAATTGCATCTGAGCCCGATATTTCTCGTGTACCAATTATGATCGATTCTTCGAAATGGACAGTTATTGAAGCTGGTTTGAAATGTGTACAAGGAAAAGCAATCGTCAATTCTATTTCATTAAAGGAAGGTGAAGAGAAATTTATTGAACAAGCTCATAAAATTAAGCAATATGGTGCGGCTGTTATTGTCATGGCTTTTGATGAAGTTGGACAAGCAGATACGTTTGATAGACGTAAAGAAATTTGTAAACGCGCTTATGATATTTTAGTAGATAAAGTTCATTTCCCTGCTCAAGATATTATTTTTGATCCTAATATTTTTCCTGTAGCAACAGGGATGGAGGAGCATCGCTTAAATGCATTGGACTTTTTTAATTCAACCAAATGGATTAAAGATAATTTGCCACATGCAAAAGTAAGTGGTGGTGTTAGTAATGTATCCTTCTCATTTAGAGGAAATGACCACGTACGTGAAGCTATACATAGTGCTTTCTTATACCATGCTGTTAAAAACGGAATGGATATGGGAATTGTAAATCCAGCTCAATTAGTTATTTATGATGATATAGATAAAACATTATTAGAATTGGTTGAAGATGTTTTATTAAATCGTAGAGATGATGCTACTGAACGATTAGTGGATCATGCAGAATCACTAAAAGGGATTACCAAAGAAAAAACAGAAAAAGATGAAGAGTGGCGAAAAGGCACCGTTGAATCAAGATTAAGTTACGCATTGGTTAAAGGCTTGGTAGAACATATAGATGCTGATACAGAAGAAGCTCGCCAAAAATTAGGAAGACCATTGCATGTTATAGAAGGGCCACTAATGGATGGAATGAATATTGTTGGCGATTTATTTGGGCAAGGAAAAATGTTTTTGCCACAAGTAGTAAAAAGTGCTCGTGTGATGAAAAAAGCGGTGGCATATTTAGAACCATTTCTTCTTAAAGAAAAAGAAGACAATGCCAAAGCAGGTATTGTTGGGGATGGCAGAACCAATGCCGGAAAAATATTAATGGCAACTGTAAAAGGAGATGTGCATGATATTGGAAAAAATATTGTTGGTGTTGTATTAGCTTGTAATAATTATGAAATCATTGATATTGGAGTAATGGTTTCTTGCGATAAAATTTTAACAGAGGCTAAAAAACATAATGTCGATATTATTGGTTTGAGTGGATTAATTACACCATCGTTAGACGAAATGGTGTATGTTGCCAAAGAAATGGAACGATTAAATTTTAAAATTCCTTTATTAATTGGTGGCGCAACAACTTCTAAAGTGCATACTGCTGTTAAAATTGCGCAGAATTATTCAGGACCTGTTGTTCATGTGAATGATGCTAGTAAATCGGTACCAGTAGCTAGTAGTTTAATTTCTAATGAACTTCGTGATGCCTTTATGATTGATGTTAATAAAGATTATGAGCGGGTGCGCGAACAAAATAAAAATGCACAATCTCAAAATAAATTAATTTCGATGGCTGAAGCCAGGACAAATAAATTCCCTGTTGATTGGAATAAAACAGAAATTACCAAACCTTTATTTATTGGAAATAAAGTTTTTGATAATTATGATTTAAACGAAATAGCTGAATATATTGACTGGACACCATTTTTCCATAGCTGGGAATTGAAAGGTTCGTATCCTAAAATTTTAAATGACCCTGAACGTGGCGTAGAAGCTACTAAATTATTTAACGATGCCAAAAACATGTTATCTAAAATCATTTCCGAAAAATGGTTGCATGCTAAAGCTGTTATTGGAATCTATCCTGCAAATACAGTAAATGATGATGATACCGAAGTGTATGATGAAAATGGAAAGGTGATTGCAAATTTCCATTCATTACGTCAACAAAGTAAAAAGCCAGCTGGTCAGTATAATATTGCTTTAGCCGATTTTATTGCTCCAAAATCTGCTCCTTCAACCAGAGTCGAGAAGCAAGATTACATTGGTACTTTTGCCTTATCAACTGGTTTTGGTATTGATGCACACGTTGCTCGTTTCGAAGCAGATCATGATGATTATAGCGCAATTATGTTAAAAGCCTTAGCAGACAGATTAGCAGAAGCTTTTGCTGAATTAATGCATAAAAAAGTACGGAAAGAAATTTGGGGATATGCTAAAAACGAAGATTTAAAAAACGAAGATTTAATTAAAGAAGAATATGATGGTATTCGTCCGGCACCAGGATATCCAGCGCAACCAGACCATACCGAAAAAAACACCATTTGGAAATTATTGGATGTAGAAAAAACGATAGGTATTATTTTAACCGAAAGCTTAGCTATGGTGCCAACAGCAGCTGTGAGTGGCTTGTATTTTGCGCATCCTCAATCTCATTATTTCGGCATTGGTAAATTAAATAAAGAACAAATTGAAGATTATGCTAAACGAAAAAACATGAGTGTTGAAGAAGTTGAGCGCTGGTTGGGTAGTGTTTTAGCTTACTAATATAGGTAGTAGCAGATGGTCATTAGTCAAATTAAAATATCAAAATACCTATTTGTTATTATATTGTTATATAATTTGATCTATACTACTTATGCTCAAGATGTAATTTATTATAGAGATAGCACTAAATTAGAGTCATTAATCAAAGAAGTTTATCCTAATGTAATTTACAAAAATGGTATTCAAGAAATAATAGATACGACGAAATTTAATAGGAAAAATATTATACTGTACAATTTTGCTGAATATATAGAAGGAGCTTATGCTTTAATTTATTATAGAATTTTTTATAACCCAAAATTGAGTGCTTCATTCGCATTGGCATATGGGAAAAATAAAAGTTATCCAGCGCTTAGTGATGGCATTTTAATTGAAAAAAATCGCAATTATGCTTTATCACATAAAAATATAGATGCGTCTGTTGGAATTAATAAAAATTTCTTTTTTGATTACAGAAAATCTTTTGTTTTTGTTGGCTTATTATTTAGAATAGCTCAGTTTGAGGGGTATTACGGCCCTCATTTATTTACACTAAATAAATATTATACTTATTTAAATGTAGGTTTTATCGGTCGCTTTAGATGCGGGATTAGTTATTCCACAAATATATCCATTGGGAGATATTATAACGAGTATGTTAAAAATAACCCAATTGATTATATGAATAAAGATTATGT
>JANXRU010000369.1 GCA_025356715.1 Bacteroidota bacterium | reverse complement strand
GTAGAAAGTGGTATAAAAGATTTTACATTCGACACAGAAAAAGGAATTATTAAGTATACAGACGACAGAGGTGTTAAATGGGTGCGAAAAAAAGGCAGCAGCTAACATATAAGGCTCAAACGCTGTTCCGCCTGCCTCTTTGGCGGAATTGCGATTTGAGCTTGTGTTGAACAAACCTGGCTGGTGATATTGCAGTAAAAATAGTTATGGGTATTTAAAAAGTAAAAATACTTTTAGTTTCATCAAAAATGTTTGTTTAAAAAAAACGAAGTTATTTTTATGTTTGTTATAGGTTGCATGCTGGTTATATAGGTAAAGAAGACGTTTTGAATCAATTAAAATAATAGAAAATAACACCAAAACTGATTTATCTCATGCGTAATTTGTTTTTCATGAACGAAATTCGCAGTACTTAACAATTAATACATAACACTATGTCAACTATTATTTTTGCTATCATACTTCTTCATTTGGCTTTAGGGTTTGGTTATTTGATTTATAAGTTATCACCCAGAAAAAAGCCAACACATCAAGAGGAAACAAACATTAACTTAAAATAAAATTTTTATGAAGGTAGAACAAATTTATACGGGTTGCATTGCTCATGCAGCCTATTACATCGAAAATAATGGTGAAGCAGCTATCTTTGATCCATTAAGAGAAGTACAACCATACATTGATAGAGCAAAAAAAGATGGCGCTAAAATTAAATATGTATTTGAAACTCATTTTCATGCTGATTTTGTTAGCGGCCATTTGGATTTAGCAAAACATGAAGGTGCACAAATTGTATTTGGGCCAACTGCAAAACCAGGATATCAAGCGATTACCGCAGAAGATAATCAATTATTTAAAGTAGGAAATTATACGGTAAAAGTTATTCATACGCCTGGCCATACTATGGAAAGCGCCACTTATTTATTGATAGATGAAAATGGAAAAGAACATGGAATTATTAGTGGTGATACCTTGTTTATTGGTGATGTTGGTCGCCCTGATTTAGCGCAACACGTTATAGCTGAATTAACGGAAGAAAAATTAGCAGGTCATCTTTTCGATTCTTTACGAAATAAAATCATGCCTTTGAGTGATGATTTGATTGTATATCCTAATCACGGAGCTGGAAGTGCTTGTGGTAAAAATATGAGTAAAGAAACAACCGATACGTTAGGTCATCAAAAACAAGTAAATTATGCACTTAATCCTAAACTAACAAAGGAGCAATTTATTAAAGAAATATTAACAGGCTTAGTTCCACCTCCAGGTTATTTTCCTCAAAATGTCTTATTAAATATAAAAGGCTACGAAAGTATTGATAACGTTATGGCAAGAGGCAATAAAGCATTAACTCCTATTGAATTTGAAGTAGCTGCAAATGAAACCAATGCCATTATTATTGATACTAGAAAATCTCAGGAATTTAATAAAGGATTTATCCCCAATTCCATAAACATTGGTATTGACGGAAACTTTGCTACTTGGGTTGGAACATTAATTCCAAGTGTAAAACAAGAGTTATTAATTGTAGCTGATGAAGGACGAGAAACAGAAGTTATTACTCGATTAGCGCGTGTAGGTTATGATCAGGCTTTAGGTTATTTAAAAGGAGGCTTTACTGCTTGGAAAGATGCTGCGAAAGAAGTTGATACCATTAAATCCATTACAGCAGAAGAACTTTTTGAATTATCAAAGCAAGGAGCTACTGAAATTTTAGATGCCAGAAAAGTGAGCGAATATAATAGCGAACATGTATTAGATGCCATCAATACACCCCTAGATACGATTAATGAGAGCATGACAAAAATTGATAAAAACAAAACGTATTATGTTCATTGTCTTTCAGGATATAGATCAATGGTTTTTATATCAACACTACAAGCCAGAGGTTTTAGAAATTTGATTGATATTGCTGGTGGATTTAATGCCATCAAACAATCCTCTTTATTTAAAACAACAGAGTACGTTTGTCCAACCACATTATTGTAAACTATATTAAAATAATATAAGCCCCGTTATTTGTAATAATGGGGCTTTTTTATTGGCGCTTAGCGAACATTAGAATACATGATTGACGAATATTTTGTATATTTATAACGCTTAGCGATAAGTTATAGCTAATAGCTCGGTAGACCCAAAAGAAGAAATGAACCTACAACTAATCAGACAAAATATTTGGACAGTAATAATATTACTAGCTATTTTGACCTCACTAATTATAGAGCAACCATATTTTCACTTCCACATTAGACTTGTAGCAATTGGCATTGCAATTATATTAGCGACAACTTATAAATATAATTGGTTAGACTTTGCTAAAGCTATATTTGGAATCGTTATTACTTATGGTTCATTTGCTTTTGGTTTTATAATTTATATGCTTTTACCAAACGAAAGTGTTGAGCGAAGTATAATAAATCACGAACCACCCCCACAACGTTTTGACATATTCATTTTCGGGACCTTGTTCGGTTTGTTCTCTGCACTTATAGCCTTATTGCATTATTATAAGTTTAAAGAAACGGAAACGACAATTCTAGAAAAATACTTTTCTTATGTTCTAGTAATTGGGTTGACAATTATCACTGTAATTTCATTTTTCATAAACTTTTAGTTATCCTACGTATGCGGACACGTAAACTAACTGCAACAATGTACTCGCTACTAGCTATAACCCACGGTTAGTACGATTTTTAGCTCATATACAAGCATCTTGAATTGTAAACAAATTCAAAATTTTATATTCTTACTAATTATTAAAAATCAATAAATCCAATTTATGGAAAGTATAAAAGAAAAACTAAATCGCTTTTTGGAAAAGGAATTAGTTGAAGAAATAATAAAATGCGGAGAGGTCAAAACGTTTAAAGAAGGTGAGGTTGTGATGGACTATGGTAAAAAAATAAAATTTATGCCATTAATATTATCAGGAACGTTAAAAGTATTAAAACGAGATGAAGAAGATCGAGAAATTTTATTGTATTACTTAGGGTCTAACGAAAGTTGTGCCATGGCTTATGCCTGTTGCATGGAAGCTAAAAGGAGCGAAGTAAAAGCGATAGCTGAAGATAATGTAGAATTAATTACTATACCTCACGAAAAGTTAGACGAATGGCTAGTTAAATACCCAAGCTGGAAAAGTTACATCTTCAATAGTTTTACACAACGCTTTAATGAATTGCTGAAATCGCTAGAAAGTGTTGCTTTCCATAAATTAGATGAGCGCCTTATAAGCTATTTAAAAAATAAAGCAAAAATATCTGGCAAGTCTTCAATCCAACTTTCTCATCATCAAATTGCCGAAGAATTGGGCACTAGTCGCGTTGTTATTTCAAGATTACTTAAGCATTTGGAAAACGATAAAAAATTAATTTTATATAGAAATGAAATTAAATTATTAAGTTCATTTTAAGTTTCCCTACCTCCTACTCTAAATCCCAAACAATTGAATATTGATAAATGATTGAGTTTACAATATTATTGTAAATTTGAACGTTTAAAAATTTACACTTTGTTAAAATTCAACTAATTACAACTATGGAAAAAGGAAATAAAAAAATAATTAAAGCTTGGACTTTTTACGATTGGGCTAACTCCGTATTTCCTTTAGTTATTACATCGGCCATATTTCCTAATTTTTATGATTATGTGACAACTCACGATGCCTCAAAAAATTTTATTGGGCATACCGTTACTTTTTTAGGACGTGAATTTGAAAATCAAAATATTTATTCTTTTGTTTATGCATTTGCCCTATCTATCGTAGTTATTATTACACCCATACTAAGTGGAATAGCAGATTATTTAGGTAATAAAAAACGTTTTTTACAATTTTTCTGTTACTTAGGAGCCTTGTCATGCATGGGACTATTTTTATTTAAAAGCGAACATTTGGAATTAAGTTTTATTCCATTTATTACAGCAACCATTGGTTTTTGGGGAAGTTTGGTGTACTATAATTCTTATTTGCCTGAAATTGCAGATGTAAGTGAACAAGATGCGGTTAGCGCTAAAGGCTTTGCATTAGGTTATTTTGGGAGTTCTTTATTGTTAATTGTTTGCTTAATTGGTATTATGGTTTTTCATATACCAGCAAAATTTAGTTTTTTATTAGTGGGGATTTGGTGGATGGGATTTGCTCAATATACCTTTAAACATTTACCAAATGTATCACATAAGCCTCATGGGGTTGATAAATCAGGATTATTATCAAAAGGCTTTAAAGAGTTGAAAAATGTATTTGGACATATTAAACAAATGCCTCAACTGAAACGTTTTTTAACAAGTTACTTTTTTTATAATATGGGTGTACAAACAATAATGGTGGTTGCTGTTTTGTTTGCTAGAAACGAAATTGATTGGGGAACGGGAGAAGCGGCTGAAAAAACAAAAACAAGTTCATTAATCATAAGTATTTTAATTATTCAATTTGTTGGTATAGCTGGTTCTTATTTATTTTCATGGCTATCAACTAAAGTAGGAAACATCAAATCTTTAATGACAACTATTTTAATTTGGATATTTATTTGTGTATTTACATTTTTAGTGGTTCGAACACCTATGCATTTTTATATTGTTGCCTTTTTAGTTGGCTTAGTAATGGGTGGTGTTCAATCGTTGTCTCGATCTACATATTCTAAATATTTACCTAAAACAGATGATAATACATCTTATTTTAGTTTTTATGATGTGATTGAAAAATTAGGAATGATTATAGGAACTGTATCTTTTGGTGTTATTAGTCAGGCAACAGGAGGTATGCGTAACGCCATTCTTTCTCTGATTATCTTTTTTATTCTTGGTTTTATATTAATTCTGCCGTTACGAAAAAGCGATGCAAAGATTTAATGTTATACCAAATGCAAAATATATAGTCCAAAGTTTCGTTACCCTGAACTTGTTTCAGGGTCTCAACAGATGCTGATTCCGATAGCTATCGGAACCAGCATGACTACCTACGATTAGACTACTTATAATCAATTAACAACTATCTAAGTAGAGTTACATGTCCTATATGATTTTCAGGAGCTTTAGTAACAAGATTTCTGAAATTACATTTCCATACATACACATCTGTTTGGCAATCTCTGCCTTTATAAGTGCCATCCCAGCCTTCAGTAATATCCGTTGTAAAATAAATTTGTGCGCCCCATCTATCGAAAATCATAAACTCATATTCTTCTACTCCATGGATAACAGGCTTGAAAACATCATTTAATCCATCTTTTTTTCCTGGGGTAAAAGCATTCGGAATCCAAAAACCGAAATCAGGAATTATTAAAACATCTGCATCAAAATAAGCATGACAACCATATTCATTAGTTACAGTTTGTTTTATGTTAAAAATATCAACTGTATGATAAAAATGAATTGGATTTTGAAGCTGAGAATAATAACCATCATCAAAATTATAATTCCAAGCGATAACATCAGGCGAGGAAATATCAATACAGTTCACTTGAGATAAATTATCGGAAATAATTTGAAACCCTGCAATGGGCGATGGATGAATCGTAATACTACTTACAGCTTGTATGCTACTGGTATTGATGCATAAGCTAGATGTATTTACTGTTAACGAAAAACTATATACTCCAACTGGCGTAAATATATGCGTAGGATTTGCATCAGTAGAAGTAGTTCCATCGCTAAAACTCCATAAGTAAGTAAGTGGCGAAGCACTGGTACTGACACTTGTTAAATTAAACGTTTGTGGGTCACATCCTGTTAATGGATATGGACCAATTAACGCAACAGGATTAGGATATAATTCAACTGACAATGTAGTTGAGTTAGAACATCCACTTTCTGTTACAGTTAAGGTTACTGGATAAATACCAGAAGTACTATAAATAACATGCGCTACATTAATTGTATTTGCATTAGAGGGAGTTCCATTTGCCCCAAAACTCCAATTATAAATTGGAGCACCACCAAAAGTGGTACTCGTATTATTGAAATTAAAAGTATGACCATTAAAACATTGTATCGTATTTGGTGTTACGTTAAATTGAGCAATGGGAACAGGTACTACAGTTATACTATTTACACTAACCATATTAGTTGTGTCTATACATACCTGATTAGACATAGCCGAAAGCGTAAATGTATAAACGCCAGCGTTAGTAAATGTAATAGTAGGCGTTAAATTCTGAGAGGTTACTCCATTACTAAAAGACCATTGATAATTAATATAAGGGCCAGTTGTACTTAAATTTTGAACGGAAACAGTTAATGGATTACATCCGCTTTTAATATACGTTCCAATATTTGCAATTGGATTTTGAGCTATTTCTACTGTTTTTGTAATACTTGAGGAACAACCATTGTCATTAACCGTTAAACTAATTGTTTTTACGCCAATACTTGTGTAGTGAACATTAATTACAGATAGTGCAGAAGATGTTGGAGGTACTGCTCCATTTCCAAAATTCCAATTATAAACAGGCGAACTTCCAAATACAGTGCTTGTATTAATAAAATTAAAATTATTACCATTAAAACATTGTTCAACACTTGGAGTAATATTAAATTGTGAAATTGGAATAGGTATTACAGTAATACTACTTACACT
>JANXRU010000343.1 GCA_025356715.1 Bacteroidota bacterium | reverse complement strand
GCTAAACCAACCATTTCTTCTGCTATACCAGCAAAGAAACCTGGCCCTTCAATCCCTTCAGGGCTTTTAGCAATTTCTATTTTTGTGCGTTTTATAATTTCTTTTGCCATTTTTTATTTTAAGATTTAAGATTTAAGATTTTTACTTCTGAAATCTGATTTCTGACTTTCTAATTTACTCTTCCCATTTAAGGGCTTTTTTAGACAACATGTAATAAAAGCCAACTAATAATAAAGCTATAAACGAAAATACTTCTATTACACCCGTCATCCCTAATTCTTTAAAATTAACAGCCCAAGGGTACATAAATATAACCTCAATATCAAATAATACGAATAAGATTGCTACTAAAAAATATTTAATAGCGAATGGTAAACGTGCATTTCCTTCAGCTTCTACGCCACATTCAAAGGAATCAAGCTTTATTTTTGTTTTACGTTTTGGGCCAAGCCAATGAGATGCTATCATGGTTGTGATAACAAAGCCAAGTGCCACTAAAAACATTAATACAATTGGTAAATAATCTAATGGAGATGGATTCGAAGTCATACTAAAATATCTAATTTGATGGTAAGATTAACCATTTTTGAGTAAAACATCAAATAATCAGTCTATTTTTTTAAAGATTAGACTGTTTAAAAATAACATAAAAAAACCCTCAACAAATTGAGGGTTTTTTTGATTTTAAAAGTAAAATCGAAAATCCAATATTTATGGATAATTGTTACTTAGTAATCACTATTTTCTTTGACCATCTAGTGTTTGATTTATCAGTATAGTCAACAAAATAAATTCCTGTTTTTACATTTTGGCTATTATAAACTAATTTGCCATCAGCCAAAACGCAAGGTATATTGACTTTTTGTCCAATAGAATTATAAATTATAACCTTGTCAGATTGGATGCCTTCTGCTTCAATGATAAATTCGTTTTGTGCTGGATTAGGGTAAAGTTCAAAATTAGTTGCTTTTTTTAAATCTTCTACCGTTAAAGGAAAATCAACCGTAAAGTCATATTTTAAAGAATTCCCAAAATCAGGTTGTAGCGTTTTTACAATCAAGCCTGTTGATGTTTTTTTAATATAACATGCGCCCGCTCCATCACTATTGGCCCAAAAATTAATGCCGTCACCGTCGGTATCAGTCAATAATAGGGTATAACAACCTATTGGTAAATTAAAGGTGTCTTTATAAATTGTGCTATTTGCCATATTTGTTCTGGAAAAAATGGTAGTGCCAGCATCATTAATAATTTTATAATCTGTTTCTGAAGCGGCTAAATTTGTTTTAAACCAAATAATGAAACCACTTGGTATTACTGGAGGAACAACAAAGTTACTTGTATGCATATTGTTGTATGAATACCCATCAGATCCTCCATTTGGATTACTAATTTTGGCATTAAATTTATTAGTTAGTGTTCCTGAAATAGCGCTCCATAAAGAACTATTTGATGGCAATACAACGTCAGCCTTTTCTAAAAAATTAAGGTTCCCGGTCCAATTAAATATTTCATGATTCGTGTTTCCATTAATCCAATACTCAATTTTAGCGCTCGTTAATGGTGTAGATCCTGTGTTTTGAATTTGTATAGTAGGGTTATGACAAATGGGGTTTAAACGACCATATTCCGTTAACGTTGTTGGTGATTTAATTTCAAGTATTGCGGCATCTAAAACAAAGTTTGGTGATCCGTAGCTTACTAATTGATTTGAAGACCAATAGTTTGAACTTCCATAAGCTGTTATAATCCCATAATCTATAATAGGGCTAGTTCCTGGAGTTACGAAAGGCGTTAAATCACTTTCTTGCAAGCTTGTTTGCATGCCTGGACACCAGCCAGCTCTATCGTAAATCCAAGTTCCTCCTTGTGGATAAATTGGGTTTTCTCCACAGGTTTTTACACAGGTCCACTCAAATTCATGGGTGCCACCAGCTATATCAATATAATGAGTTTGTGGTACAAATTCGCCTTCTTGTCCATGACCCGTAATCATACTTCTCATTTTAAAATTAGTAGCTGTTGGGTCTAACGGAACTGCACGAGGCTCACACTTAAAATCATTTAATAGGTTTGTATAATCCATATTTTCAATCATCCAAACTTGCTTAATATCTTTAACTGTTCTTGGAGGTGTTCCTACGATATACATAAATTTTATATCCATATCTTCTTGCCATTGACCACCGCCTTCAACAGTCAATCGTTTGCGTCCTTTTAAAACTGGAGCGAAATCAGACACATCCATAATAAATGTTTTTCCAGTAAGTCCTAAATTTAAACCATTGCCATAAGGAGTAACAAAAGAAGTTAATTGAAACCGTGAAGGGGCAAATTGATAATAGGTTAAATTCGAAATAGTAATTGTGCCCGTGCTAGCGACTAACATTGAATCTAATTTTACTCCTGTTGTACCATCATATAGATATGTATATCCTGCATTATAGTAATAATTTGTGTCTAGCGATTGTAATAAATTATTAGTTACTCCAAAATGATACGCCACATTTTTATAATTTTCGACTGAATCTTTAACAGATATTGTTGTGGTTGTTTGGGAATATAAGCCTTGTACAAAAGAAATGTTAGGCCTATCCATTGTTTCGGTAAAATTTTTCACTACGTCGTTTCCTCTAAA
>JANXRU010000339.1 GCA_025356715.1 Bacteroidota bacterium | reverse complement strand
AGTGTAGAAGAAGTACAACTAGCTAAATGTACTAAAGATACTGCTATCTGTCCTAAGGATTCCGTGGTTATAGGAAACAATGTAAGCGAAGCAACAGCTTATAGTTGGTTACCAACATACGGCTTAAGTTGCGCTACCTGTGCTAATCCCAAAGCAAGCCCAAATAGTACAACAACATACACCTTAACAAAAACACAGTGCAAAGCAGTAACCACAGCTAGCATTACAGTAACTGTAAAAACAGATTGCACACCTAAAGTTATATTAAGTGAAATCCCAAATGTGTTTACGCCTAACGGAGATGGCATCAATGATACTTTTAATTTTAGTATTGTTGGAGCAAGCGATGTGAGTTTTACTATTTACAATCGTTGGGGCTTACTCATACATACTGAGGGTTCTGGTTCCTCCCCTTCGGGGAGGTTAGGTGGGGATTGGGACGGAAGAACAACTTCGGGAATGGAATGTAGCGAAGGTGTTTATTTTTATACTTTACAATATATTGATGACAAAGGTAATACTCAAAAGAAAAATGGGTATGTGTCGTTAATACGCTAACGTCTTAGCGAGGAGGCACGACGAAGCTATCTCAAACAATGCATAATACGAGATTGCTTCACTCCTACGTCGTTCGCAATGGCGAAACAGATGACTCGGAGTACATTTTGGTTTTGTGAAGCAATAGTCGTAAAACAAACGAAGCAAAGGCAGGCGCAGGAGGGTTTGTTTTATCGGTGGTTTTAAAATAGCAAAGAGGATAATTAACTTAATTAAAAAATGGTTAGCTATTTTAAAAATTGCCTAACACAAAATCAAAAGGCTTTTGTAACTTTTGGCCGCCAAAAGTTTAAAAGAAATATGCGACGTTACAAACCCGTTGTCGCGGACGTGTCGTCCGTGACCAATAATTGAAATCCCTATATTTTCTATGTACAAACTAGGGTAAACCTTCAATAATTTCAAAACCATCATATAATAATTTGCAAAAGGAGAGCCTAAAAACTCTTCTTTGCTTTTTTATAAAATACGTACCTTGATAACACAAAACAAAGTTGTAGTTAATTCGCTTCGGATTTTGGACATTGTAGGTCACGGACGATACGTCCGCGACAACGGGCTGGAAACCATGCTTCCATGAAAGGAAAGTAGCCTTAGCTAAAGGACTGCATTGCTTAGTGCGATGACAACATCCCTACCATCGTTGGAAAATCATCCTTCAATGAAAGAAAAGAAACCTTCCAATTTTTTTATTCCATTAAATTTTTGAAACAGCATTAAAATTGAATTCGTATATTGATATTTTTGTTTTAATGCTATTTTTATTTTTGGGATTATGATAAAAAATAGATTTTGTGCTAAAAGTGTCTTTAAACGTTAGTGCGAATTATTCTTATATGAATAGATTTGCATCCAATAATAAACTTTATAACACAATTAATATGAAACAATTAAAATTATTATTTCAAACTATTATTTTATGTGTTTTTAATAGTGCAATAGCACAAAACACAGTAAATGAAACTACGCACAAAAATGCGACTATTGTTACACGAAAAACATTACTGGAAAACTATGTGGGTATACATTGTGGCAATTGTCCTCCAGCAACAAAAATGGCCGAACATATTGATAGTTTATATGCTACCGATATATCAGTACTTACTGTGCATGCTGGTTATTTTGCAATACCAAGTGTCATTTATCCCATTGATTTTAGAACTCAAACAGGCGAAGACTGGGATGTTTTTTTTGCTATTTCTTCATTTGGAATTCCAAATGGGATGATTAATAGAAAAGTCTTTCCTACAGATTATATCTTTCCATATTCGCAATGGCAAGCAGAAGTAAGTAATTATATTGGGCAACCAGCTGATGCAAAAATTGCGCTTCATAAATCCTATAATACTATCTCTCGATTACTTGATGTTAATGTTACTACAACTTTTTTAAATGCCCTATCCGACTCATTTAAAATAATGGTTGTATTGGCAGAAAATAATTTGGTAACTCATCAGTTAGATTACGCTTTACCTATAGTTAGTTTCATTGATACTAATTATATTTATAATCATGTACTACGCCAATCATTAACTGGGAGTTGGGGAGTATTATTAAATACAAATTCAGTAATGCCTAACGATAGTTCTTCAACATCCATCTTAAATTTCCCTATAAGCCCATCTTTTAATGATAATAATATAGATGTGATTGCTTTTGTATATAATGCATCCACTTATGAAGTTATCCAGGTAGAGCGAACTAAATTAAATCCCTTATTAGCAGGCTTAAAAAACTTGGATAACAATTTTAATTTTAATATTTATCCAAACCCCAATACAGGAAACGCCACTATCAATTTAACGGAGGCAGGTATTATCACCATGCAATTAAAAGTATATGATGTGAATGGGCGTGTGGTGTTTGAAGACACAGCAGAAGATATGGCTGGCAAAAATTACGACTTAAAGGTCGAACTTAAATCAGGAATGTATTTTGTAGAGGTGGTTGATTTAACAACCGATGCCCACTACAAACAAAAACTAGTGATACAACAATAAACTCTTTGCACTAAAAAACCAGTAGCGGAAAGCTGCTGCTTCGCTCCTTCGTCGTTTGCAATGACGAAAGAGATAAAGTATAAGGAATAGTTCAATTATACATAAGCGTAGGGCTGTCAAAAATGCGAGCAGAGTAGCAGTGAATTTTAATTTTTTTAGATGAGTTTGAAAGAGCTTTAGTTCTCTTTCAAAAACGAATCTTAAAAATTAAAAGAGCGCGCAGCGCATATTTTTGAACCAATAATTGAAATCCCTATATTTTCTATGCACAAACTGGGGTAAACCTACAAAAATTTCAAAACCATCATATAATAATTTGCAAAAGGAGAGCCTAAAAACTCTTCATTGCTTTTTTATAAAATACGTACCTTGATAACACAAAACAAAGTTGTTGTTAATTCGCTTCGGATTTTGGACATTGTAGGTCACGGACGACACGTCCGCGACAACGGGTTTTCATTTTTTTGTCATTCTGAATTCGTTTCAGAATCTCGTTAAAGATGCCGAAATAAATTCAGCATGACCTTAACCTATTTTATTGAAATTAAAAATCGTTATTTAATTGGTTTGTTGCTTTTTGTAAAATCTCAAAAGCATTTTCGGCCATTAAATTTTCTTTATCAAGCGTTGGGTTAATTTCAACCATTTCAAAGCATACAATTTTTTTGGAACGCATGATATAATAAATTAAATTTCCTGCTTCTTTCTCAGTAATGCCATTTGGCACTGGCGTTCCGGTACCACTACTAATACGGCTATCCATGCTATCTACATCAAAACTAACATAAATAATATCACAATGGTCTAAGTAATTTAAAGATTCGATTGCTACACGTTCTACTGCTTTTTTACGAATCTCTTGTAAATTAAATACACGTACTTTATTTTTCTTGATCAAAAATTCTTCTTGTGGTTCAAAATCACGTAAAGCAATATATACTAAGTCGTTATAATTAATCTTAGGGTTAATACCTCCTAAACCCTTTAATTTTTCCCAGTACTCAATGGTTTCATCATCTGGTTTATTTTGCTGACGTTCTTTATTATCCTCTCCTAATACACAAGCAATAGGCATCCCATGCATATTACCACTCGGTGTTGTATAAGGAGTATGTAAATCGGCATGCGCATCAATCCAAATAACACCAACGCGCTTAGTTGGATATGCCATTTTAATACCGCTAATAGTACCTAATGCAGAGCTATGATCTCCTGCTAAAACAATAGGAACTTCTTCTTTTAATAAAGTCTTCTTTATTTCGTTAGCTAAACGTTCGTTAAGGGCATATATACCTTTAACACGCTTTGCGTAATCATTTACAACAGGCTCTAACAATAAATGGTTTTCATTTTGAACCTCAACAGCTTTAAATTTTTTAAAGAAATTACTTCCAAAATCTAAGGCAGCTATTTTGATAGCATCAACTCCCATACTTGAGCCACGAGTCCCCGCTCCAATTTCACTTTTTACTTCTATTAATTTTATCGGCTTAATCATATCGTTTGTTTTATGAGTGGCAAAGATACGAATGCTATCTCAAAAAAACGAGCCTATTTAAATATAAATAGACTCGTTTTAATTATATTCTTCAACCGTCATTTCGGCTACGCAACTATGTTATGTCTTTGTAAGGTTTACTCTTTCACAAAACGCTTTACTATGATTTGATTAGTTGTATTGACTATTCTACAGGTATATACTCCACGTGCTAAATCAGAAACATTGATTTGTATTTGTTCTGAAGACACTAAAACTGTATTTACTAATTTACCTAAAGCATCATATATTTCGATGCTTTTTGTGGAACTCAATATATCTGAAGATATTGCAAACGTTAAATAGTCAGATGCTGGATTTGGATATACACGTATGCTATTTTCTGCCGTAGCATTATTTAAGCCTGTACATATACTAATACTTGCCGTAATAGCAGTGGCGGCACTTTGGCAATCTGCTTTTTGCACTTCCCAATTATAATAGTAATAATAAAAACTACTTCCAGCATCAGCAGCTGTAATCGATACCAAACTACCCACATTATATGGATAACCAGACCCTGTGTTGTTTCTATACATATCTACTAATGTTCCTGCGGTATTACCTAATTGATAGCTAGTTCCAGGAGTTAAATTAAAATTTAATGTAACCGTTTGTGTACCAGCGGCAATATTTACTGTGGCGGTTTGTAATACAACACCTGCAGAATTTCTTAATTCTATAAAGCGATTGCCGGCAGAGTTAGAAACTACTTTCACGGATTTTAAAGTACAAGGTTGCAATACATCAAATATTAAATAACGATCAGCATTAGCATTAAAGTTTGAACCACCGCCAAACACAGTGTTTGTTGCTGGGCCAACATATATGGGCGTTTGAGAAATGGTATTAACCGCATAGTAAGTAGTTGTAGTTGACAAAACAGGAGTCGAAAATAAATTACCTGTAGATAATAAAGTACCACCTGGAGCGTTATACCATTTAATACTGCCACTTCCACTTGCTGCTAATGTACCAAATGTATTAGTGCAAATATTTATATTGCTTCCAGTTGGAGCAGAAGGCGCATTGATGACAATATAACTTGTTTTTAAAATAGAATCTTTTGTACCAACACCACAACCTGTAGCTATTAATTTTACTGAATATGTGCCGTTTACTGAATAACTATGAGTTGGATTTAAGGCAGTACTAGTCGTTCCATCACCAAATTTCCAAGTATACGTTTGTCCAGCAGCCGTTGTATTACTAAAATTAATAATTGTAGGTAATACGCAAGAAGAACTTTGATCAGTTACAAAATTTGGAACAATTGCTCCTGCTACATATTGTGCACCAACACCAACAGCATACCAAGCATTAGTTGTTTGAATTACTTCATTTGAGCATGAACCATATAAATCTTTCGCAGCTTGAATGGTATAATTTCTAACATCAGCATAAGTTGTACTTGGAGTCATATAAGTTGTAAGAGCTCTATAAGCAATAGCAGAAGCTTTAGCCATCGTAATAGCAGAAACATTATACGCTTGGCTATTATCATTGGTTCCTGATTTACCAACAGACAATATGTAAAACCAAAAAATACATGGTCCATCATTTGTATGCACTTCTCCGCCTGCATCCCAATAAGTTCCCTGATAGGTATCAGGCTGTTGTTGAGAATTTGGATTTGCAAAATTTCTTAAGCCTACAGATGTCGTAGAAATATCTTTTCCCATTTCCCAGTCGTGTTGCGTAGGACGAGCAAACCACTCTACACATGTACCAAAAATATCAGCAAATGCTTCATTTAAAGCACCTGCTTCGCCATTTCCTAAACCAGCAGTGTTTTCTACTACGCCATGTGTAATTTCATGTCCGCAAACATCTAAGGCAGTCATAATGTAAAATCCTTGAGAGGTATTTCCATCGCCGTATGTCATGCGCGATCCATCCCAAAATGCATTTACATAATTAGTTTGATAATGTACATAGTTTAATAATTTAAAACCATTATCATCAACACTATTTCTATTATAGGTTTGCATATAATAATCATACGTTGCTTCTGCCCCATAATGAGCATCCTCAGCTGCTTGATTATTAGTAGTGATGGTCCAATTATTTGTTGCATTTGTGAAATCGGTATTTGTATAGGAAGACGCATTATTTAAATTATACGTTTCAATTCCTTGTCCACGACTTGTTTCTCTTAAGCGATAACCACCCGTGTAGCTATCTGTTGTAATCGCTTTTGTTCCACTGTATTTTGTATTTGCTGAGCCAACAGCATCAATGGTGCAAATTAAATTTTGCTCTCTCAAAACTTTACCTGAAGCAGCATCTATATATACATACGCACGATACAAGGGTTCTTCTGCATAGATGTTAAATTTATATGCATAATGAAACGTTGATGCTTTTGTGTTTTTATTAGATTCTGCAACGATGCATAATTCACCAATTGGAGCATAACTAAATTTTGGATTATTTAGAGCTACACGCATGTGTGCTTCCTCTAATTTATTTTCCCATTTATATTTTTTAGCGCCAATTTTATTTAAGGCAAATTGTAATGCTTGTTTTTCGGAAATAGAAATTTCATTTGATAAAGAAATATCTTTAAACCAATCTCCGTTAAAAGACTTTACTTCATTGGATTTACTATGCGTTAAAATAACGGCTCCTTCAATTTTATATCCATTAAAAAGTTCCTGTAAACGATTATGAGTATACCCCAAACCATCTTGCGTTATTTTTAATGATGAAAAAGAAACATTCTTATCCTTTATCATCTCTTGCTTTATCCAATCTAAAAACTGTGTATCGGATAAATGTGTTGATTCCTCAAAACTAACTTGTAGTGGCAAATTAGTAGCAGTTGATGTAAAATCAACTTTAGCGCCATGAAGAATAGCTTGGTTTTGTTGCGCAAAAAATAAAGAACAAAAACAAGAAGTGAGTGTTGTGTAAATCGTTTTTTTCATGTTGAGTAATTTTAGTTATACTAAAACTAAACGATTGAAAATGAAAAGACGAAAGTGCAATTGATTATTTTTAATATATTTTTAATTCTACAAACTATGTACAAAAAGCAAGAGGTTTCTACAAAATATATTCAAAAATAAAAATTTATTTTTAATAAAAAAGCTCCGAAAACCTAATTGCGGAGCTTAAATTTCTATTTACAAAAATGGTTTACTCTTTTAAAATTACGCCATTAGTGAGCGTCTAACCAATTTACACCAACACCCATCCCTACTTCTACTGGCACTTTTAATGGCAACGCATTTTTCATATGTTTTTCTACCATTGTTTTAATAATATCTAATTCAGGTTTATAGACATCAAAAATTAATTCATCATGCACTTGTAAAATCATTTTTGTTTTGACATTCATCGTTTTTAATTCGTTATGAATATTAATCATAGCTACTTTTATCATATCGGCCGCAGAGCCTTGTATAGGAGCATTGATAGCATTTCGTTCAGCATAAGAACGAACAGTTGCGTTATTAGCATTAATATCTTTCAACCAGCGTTTGCGTCCTAACAGTGTTTGCACATAACCATGTTCTTTCGCAAATTCAATTTCATTATCCATATATGTTTTTATAGAACCATATTGAGCAAAATAGTTATCAATTAATTGCTTTGCTTCTGCTCGCGGAATATTCAAATTATCCGCTAAACCAAAGGCTCCTTGTCCATAAATGATCCCAAAATTAACGCTCTTTGCTTTATAACGCATTTCCTTTGTTACTTCCGACTCCTCAATACCATAAACTTTAGCAGCAGTAGCTGTATGAATATCTTTCCCTGAATTAAAGGCTTCACACATATTGGGATCACCACTAATAGAGGCAACTATTCGTAATTCTATTTGAGAATAATCGGCACTAAGCAAAACATAATCTTCATTACGTGGAATAAAAGCTTTACGAATTTGGCGACCACGCTCGGTTCTAATAGGGATATTTTGTAGGTTAGGATTATCGCTGCTTAATCGACCTGTAACAGCAACGACTTGATTAAACGTTGTATGAATACGATTGGTTTTTTCATTTACTAATA
Source organism: Bacteroidota bacterium (assembly GCA_025356715.1). The sequence continues at coordinate 3,361 of JANXRU010000339.1, read as the reverse complement.
ACGGTAATGTATCAACATAGGTCGATTTTAATTTTACTAACTCTCGGTAATCTAAAATTTTGGCAATGATAGGGTGCTTACCTTCCAGTTTAGATAAAATATCTTCGCCAGTAGCGTATTGTCCTGTCTTCGTTTTCTTAGGTTTATCAATAATTTTCAAGTAATCAAATAAAATTTCACCAACTTGTTTTGGCGATGAAATATTAAATTTTGTACCCGCTAACTCTTGTATTTCTGCATCTACTTTAGTAATATCTTCTTTCAATTGCGCTGAAAATTCATTAAGGCCAGCCACATCTATATTAATTCCTTCGCGCTCCATTCCCGCTAATGCTTCTATTAAAGGCAGTTCTACTTCTTGAAATAATTTTTCGGTTCCAGCTTCTTTCAACTTTGGTTCAAAAGCATTTTTTAATTGAAGCGTAATATCAGCATCTTCTGCAGCATAATCCTTAATAACATCTAATGGAACCGAACGCATACTTAATTGATCTTTTCCTTTTTTACCAATTAATTCAGCTATACTTATAGGAGAGTAATCCAAATATGTTTCCGCTAACACGTTCATATTATGCCTCATATCAGGCATAAATAAGAAGTGAGCAATCATGGTATCCCACAATTTATTTTTAATTATTACATTATAATTTTTTAAAACCTGCAAATCATATTTAATGTTTTGTCCGATAAGCGTTTTAGTTTCTTCTGCAAATAAAGGTTTAAATAAATCGATTAAAGCTTGAGCCTCATTTTTATCTTCAGAAACAGGAACGTAATAAGCTTGGTTTTCCTTAACTGCAAAAGAAATACCAACAAGTTCAGCGTTTATTGTATTTAAATCGGTGGTTTCAGAATCAAAACAAAATTCGTTATGTGAATTTAAAACAGATATTAACTGTGTTATTTTTTCCACTGTATCACATAATATGTAATTAGGATTAAAGTCTTTAATGGTTTTAAATACTTTAGCATCGGCCTCTGCTACCGCTTCTATATGAGCTTCACTAAATAAATCATCAGTACTAAACAAATCAGGTTTAGCTTTGGGTGCTTCTTTTACTTTAGCTATAAAATTAGTTGCTTCTTTAGCACCTCCAATATCTTCGCCTAATAATTTTTGTGCAATGCCTCTAAACTCAAGCTCTGTAAATAATTCTCGTAATGCCTCTTTATTTATTTCTTTTATGACTAATTCTGCTTCATTAAATTCAACAGGAACATCTAAAATAATTGTCGCTAACCATTTTGATTGTATGGCTTTCTCTCGATGAGTCTCCACTTTTTCCTTCAATTTCCCTTTTAATTTATCTGTATTTTCCAATAAATTTTCAATTGTTCCAAAATCTTTCACTAACTGAATAGCAGTCTTTTCGCCTACTCCAGGTATTCCTGGAATATTATCAGATTTATCTCCCATTAAACCCAAAATATCAATCAGCTGACCAACGTGTGTGATATCCCATTTCTTACAAATTTCTTGCACTCCCATTATTTCAGCACCATTTCCCATACGAGCTGGCTTATAAATAAATGTATTTTCATCTACTAATTGTCCGTAATCTTTATCAGGTGTCATCATGTAGGTTGTAAATCCTTGTTGTTCGGCAATTTTAGCCAAAGTACCAATGGCATCATCTGCTTCAAAGCCGGGAGTTTTTATAACAGGTATATTAAACCCTTCTACTAACTGAAAAATGTATGGAATACATTTCCTTAAATCATCAGGCATTTCTTCACGTTGCGCCTTGTATTCAACAAATTCTGTATGTCTGATGGTTGGCTCAGGCGTATCAAATACAACAGCAATATGCGTTGGTTTTTCTTTATTTAAAATCTCCAATAATGTATTTGTAAAACCAAATATAGCAGAGGTATTTAATCCTTTAGAACTTACACGAGGATTACTACTGAAGGCAAAATAAGCGCGATAAATTAATGCAAATGCATCTAGAAGGAATAATTTTTTTGGAGTGTCTTTGGTTATCATGATATAAATTTATCGTTAGAGATCAGTGGTATAGAATTAGGTTAAAATAAGTTAATCGTCTAAATGTATACTATTTTACCAAAATAGCAGGCCAAATCAAGCAACGATATATAAACATTATCTAAACAAATTGCTGGAAGATTGGCGCCATCAGATGCTTATAAATGGCTTATGTAATTGATTTAGCTTGAATGTGAGTCAAAAATAAATTTTCCATTTTTTTGCTATTATTAGGCTTATGTAAAGGCATTTTTAAGGCTAACATGTATTTATATTAATTCTCAAAAAAAAATTGAAATTAAATTTGTTTAAACCAATACACTGTATAAATTTACATTGTTATTTAACAAACAAGACGATGGACAGATTAAAAGACAAATTTCGCGAAAAAGCAGTGCCTTTAGCAGCAGAAATAAAAGACATTATTAAAAATCATGGTGATTTAAAAATAGGTGAAATCACTATAGCTCAAGTGTACCAAGGAATGAAAGGTATGACTGGGATGGTTACTGAAACTTCTAAATTAGATCCTGAAGAAGGAATTCGTTTTAGAGGGTATTCCATTCCTGAGCTACGTAAGCATTTGCCAAAAGCACCAGGAGGTACGGAACCATTGCCAGAAGGCATCTTTTACTTAATGTTAGTTGGTGAATTACCTACTCAAGAAGATGTTAGTTTTATAACAGGTGAATGGCAAAAACGTAGTAACGTACCTAAACATGTATTTGACGTTATTGAAAAATTACCTACTGATACGCATCCAATGACACAATTTGTGATTGGAATTATGGCCATGCAAACGGAAAGTTTATTTGCAAAAGCCTATGCAAAAGGAATTAACAAAAAAGATTATTGGGATTATGTGTATGAAGATTCAATGAATCTAATTGCTCGTTTACCTAGAATTGCAGCTTATATCTATCGTCGTAAATACAAAGGAGGCGTTCATATTGAACCAGATCATAAATTAGATTGGGCAGCCAATTTTGCCCACATGTTAGGTTATGATGATTTCGATATGAAACGTTTAATGCGTTTATATTTAACTATTCATGTTGATCATGAAGGCGGAAATGTGTCTGCACATGCTACACATTTAGTAGGTTCAGCATTAAGTGATCCGTATTTAGCTTTCGCTGCTGGTATGAATGGTTTAGCTGGTCCTTTGCATGGATTAGCAAATCAGGAAGTGTTAAGTTGGATTATGGAATTGAAAGAGAATTTAGGAGGAGGCTTACCAACTAAAGAACAAATTGCTGAATACATTAAGAAGACATTGGCTGAAGGAAAAGTAGTTCCTGGTTATGGTCATGCAGTATTACGTAAAACTGACCCACGCTTTACAGCTCAACAAGATTTCTATGAGCGTTATAT
>JANXRU010000338.1 GCA_025356715.1 Bacteroidota bacterium | reverse complement strand
TGCTTTACCCGATGCTAAAAAGCAAACAGCGTCTGCAACTTCATCGGCTGTTCCAAACCTGGCCAGAGGAATCAATTGCTTAAAATCTTTTTCCTGGATGCCTTCTGTCATATCTGTTTTAATAAAACCGGGTGCGACAGCATTCACCGTAATTCCTCTTCGTCCAACTTCTTGTGCCAATGCTTTGGTTGCAGCTATAATAGCCCCTTTTGAAGCAGAATAGTTTGTTTGCCCTGGCATACCTTTTAATCCTGATAAAGAAACGATATTAACGATACGGCCTTTTCGTTTACCTAACATACTTTTTACAACATGGCGCGTAACATTGTAAAAGCCATCCACTGTAATATTAAGTACTTTATGCCAATCTTCCGGACTAATAAATACCAATAAATTATCTTTGCGAATACCAGCATTATTAACTAATACAGAGATGGTATCTTCTGTATGTTCTTTAATCCATGTTTCAATATGCATATCAGCATCTGCCGTTATACTCACGTCAAATTTCATCAATTGGGCATCCACTCCTTTTTCTTTAATGAGTGCTTGTGTTTTTAAAGCTTCCTCATCATTAGCTGTGTAATTAATGATAATGTTATAACCCATATCTGCTAATCGCAAACAGATTGCTTTTCCTATGCCTCGGCTACCGCCAGTTACTAATGCGTATTCCATTTATAGTTTTTAGTCCTTAGTTTTTAATAGTTGTTGTTTTCAAAAATTGTTGTGTTGTCGTATTGCTAAACGGATTTATGGTTGACTTATTTATATCAGAAATTAAGTCGCTATACGATTTATCTATAAGTTGATTTTTATCTAATTCAAAAAAATGAAAGTAAGTGTCACACTGTGCTTTTAATTGTTCAGTTGTAAATTCATTTTTTGTATCAATGGCTTCAACTTCAATAAAAACGCCTAATTCGGCAATAGTATCAAAATGAAATTTAACATGATCAATAAAATAAATGTTACGTTGTTTAGTTACTGTTACTTTAATGCCTAATTGTAATTCTAATATTTGTTTTAATGCTTTATTGGGCTGGTGTTGGTAAAGTATAATGTTTGATAATTTTGAATCTGCTGTATTTTCTCGATCGTATTGTATTAATGAGTTTTCTATAGTGCCTTCTCGTAATTTCAACCTCCCTTGTGTAACATTAAAATAAGTATCTATTTGGTTGTCGGTGCCTTTAAATAATGGGTTTAACGTTAATAGTTTTGATTCATATTTTTCTAAATCGTTAACCTTTGCCTTAAATTCAAAATTCCTAATTACCATTTCTCAATTATAATATGTCTATATGATTATTAAATATATAATCTCTCACATTTTTCACATCTTTATACTTGATGGAATCCTCAACAAAACAAGGGAATATAGCACGAAGTTTTGTATAAGCTTCTTTTGATTTGGTTGATAATTTACCTTCTACTTTTAAATAATCAATGGCTTGTAAAATTGTCATCCATTCAATGGCTAAAACTTCGTAGCTATTTAAAATGACTTTTTTGCAAATTAAAGCCGCATTAGCCCCCATACTCACGATGTCCTGATTGTCGTTATTACTTGGGATGCTATGCACATACATAGGATTTGATAGCATCTGGTTTTCGGCAGTGGTAGATGTAGCAGTAAACTGAACACCTTGCATGCCAAGGTTTAAGCCTAATACCCCATGATTGACAAAAGGTGGTAAAATATTGTTGAGTTTATTGTTTAATAAAAAGTTCAATTGTCTTTCGGCAAGCATTGACAATTTAGTAATGGAAATTTTTAATTTATCCATTTCCAATGCCACATAGTCACCATGGAAATTACCGCCATGGTAAACGTTTTTGCGTTCCCAGTCAACAATAGGATTATCATTAGCTGAATTAATTTCGTTAATTAATACTTCCTTTGCATAATTAACGGTGTCTAAAATGGGGCCTACAATTTGCGGTACGCAGCGAATAGAGTAGTATTCCTGCATCTTTTCAACCAATACATCAACTTCTACTTTTTGATTGTAATGGTGCTCTTCTCTGCTTTTTACTAATTTACTATCTTTTAAAGTTGTTTGTAGCGCATTAGCTACAGCATTTTGGCCGTAGTGATGTTTTACTTCATTGAGTGGGGTAGAGTAGTGGTCGTCAAAACTTTCCACTAATTCCATAATTGTTGCTGATGCTAAAACACTCCAATTCATCAAGTTTTCGGCATAAATGACATTGAGCATACCAATACCACTCATGGCAGATGTTCCATTCATCAAGGCTAATCCTTCACGAATATGGATTTCCATAACCTTGATATTTTCTTTCTTGAATGCTTCAACTGTTGAAGTGATGACGCCATTATAATACACTTCTCCTTCTCCAATCAATGTCAGCGCCAAATGTGCTAATTGCACTAAATCGCCACTGGCTCCCAAACCGCCGTGCTCATAAATAACTGGCGAAATGTTTTTATTTATTAAATCTTTTATTAATTCAAGCGCGTCAGGGTGTATACCTGCAAAACCTTGCATCAAGGTGTTTAATCGAGCCAGCATTACAGCTTTACAATCAATTTCAGGAATGGGATTACCTGATCCAGAACAATGACTGCGAATTAAATTGTATTGCAATTTCACTTGGTCATCATGGTTAATACGGTATTGCGCCATAGGGCCAAAACCTGTGTTAATGCCATAAATAAGCTTTTCGCGTGTAAATTCTTTTAAAAAATAATGACTGCGATATACCTTTCTAAGGGCTTCTTCGTCTAGTTGTAGTTCTAAATTATTAATTAAAACTTTATAAAAATCGTCTGCCGAAATTTTCTTATCTCCTATCTTTACCATAATATTGTGTGCAATTTACAATTTTACAAACAATTTTACTATACATCAAAACGAGTATTTTTTTATTTTTATTCCTACATTGTTGAACTTTTTAATATTTAAGCTTAAAATCACTAATTATTTATGAATTTTTTCAAAAAAGACAACAAATCTGCATTCGATGCAATAACAATGGCACAGTTTATAGCTTTTGCGCCTATTGTTTTTCAGGCTACTAAATCTATGCGTGATTTAGGCATATTAGCTGAAGTTGAAAAGGCTGGTTTAAAAGGGATAACGTTGACAGGAATAAAGAGTAATTTAAAATTATCAGAATATGGAGTAAGAGTGCTTTTAGAGGCTGGATTGGGAATAGGTTTAGTTATTAAAAACGAAGAGAAGTACACCATTACAAAAACAGGCATTTTTATTTTAAATGATAGAATGACTAACGTAAATATGGATTTTACAAACGATGTATGTTATGAAGGAATGTTTTCGTTAACGGATAGTATTAAACAAGGAAAACCAACAGGATTAAAAGTATTAGGCGATTGGCCAACAGTTTATGAAGGATTAGCGCATTTACCAAAACCTATACAGGACAGTTGGTTCGCCTTCGATCATTATTATTCTGATGGTTCATTTGACCAAGCTTTAGAACAATTATTTAAACGAAACCCAAAACATATTTTAGATATTGGTGGGAATACAGGAAAGTTTACACTTAAATGTATGGCCTATAATGATAATGTAAATGTTACCATTTTGGATTTACCAGGGCAATTGGCAATGGCTAAGGACAATGTGAGTAAAACAAATTTTGTTGATAGAGTCAATTATTTTCCAATAAATATTTTAGATGACGCGCAACGTTTTCCAAAAGGAGCAGATGCTATTTGGATGAGTCAGTTTTTGGATTGCTTTAGTGAAGATGAAATTGTAAGTATTCTTAAACGTTGCCACGAGGCTATTGCAGATGATGGTTGTATTTATATTATGGAAACATTTTGGGACAGACAAAAATTTGAACCAGGAGCATTTAGTTTACAAATGACATCTTTATATTTTACCAATATTGCCAATGGTAATAGTCAAATGTATGATAGCGCTGTGTTTAATAGATTAATTGATAAAGCTGGTTTTACTGTTGTGGAACAAATTGATAATATTGGCATAAGCCATACGATACAAGTTTGTAAAAAGAAATAATTTGAAAAAAGACAATTACAAAATAATAAATAGCATTCTCACATTAATCTTATTAGCTAATAGTTATTGTCTTTATTCACAAACAGAGACCTTCAAGCCATCTATTAAATTTTATCCATCGTTACAATTAATGTATGGTTTTTCAGGCGAAACCACCAATTACGGTAATTATAATAATACCACTTACAGCTCATATTATAATTTCGGATTACATATCAATACCGATTTTACAATTAGTCCAGAATTTAAGATCCAAACTTATATAGGCTATAATCGTTGGAATGACGCAGATATTTTACCAATAGGCATACTTCTTAAACCTAAACTCACTAAAAAATTTAAGGAATTATATTTCGTTATTGGGGGAGGTTATAGTTTTGGTAAAATGTATTACAATCATTACAACACATACAATCTAGTTTTTCCAAATGATGATGGTATGCCTAAAACTCAATGGTTGTTGGGTTTGCAAAAGTATTGGCAATTATCTAACAACAAAATGTTATCCTTAAATTTCATGTTTAATTTACAGTTAATAAAAAAATATTCTATAGAAAGCTATCATGGAAGTAATCCAAGCTTTTCAACTCAATCATCTAAAGATTATGAATTTATAGGGTTAAACATCGGTTATCATTTTTATTGATCATGAAAAAAGACATTTCAAACTCAGAAGACGTGGCGCTTTTAGTAAACACGTTTTACTCAAACCTCCTACAAATAGAGGAAATAAAACCCATTTTTGCACACATCGATTTCGAAAAACACAAACCTCACATGATTGCTTTTTGGGAATTTGTATTGCTCGACAAAGAGGGCTACAAAACCAATGTGTTTGATAAACACGTTAATTTGCCATTGACTGAAAATCATTTTACAATTTGGCTTACGACTTTTGAAAACACAGTTAATGATTTATTTAGCGGTGAAAATGCTCAAAAAGGGCTGTTAAGAGCGCAAACCATAGGTTATACGTTTCA
>JANXRU010000331.1 GCA_025356715.1 Bacteroidota bacterium | reverse complement strand
TTCTGTAAAGCTTGTTAATTTAATATATCCAACTTCCGTATTTAACATACTTGAATACGATACTGCTTTGATTTTTATTTCTTCGCGTTTCATATTTATTTCAATAGGAGTTGGATTACCTAAATGTGTAATTTTTAATTTAATAGGTGTTCCCGCTTGCCCTTTGAGCATGGTGGTAATATCTTCTGTTTTTTTATTACTGACGTTTATTCCGTTCACTTCAAGTATTTCATCACCTGCTCTTAAACCTGCATTATAAGCTGCAAATTTCTCGTAGGGTTCAGTGATGGTTATTTTATTATTGACATCTTGTATTAAAGCACCAATACCGCCATATTCGCCAGTAGTCATGTATTTGTAATCTTCAATATCATTTTCTGCGTAATAATTTGTGTAAGGATCAAGTGATGCTAACATGGCTTCAATACCTGTTTTCATAAGTTGTCCCGGTTTTGTCTCATCTACATAAGCAATGTTTAATTCGCGGTAAAGCGTATTAAATACATCTAAATTTTTTGACACCTCAAAATAATCTTGAGAAAAATTGTATGCAAATAAAGAGATGATGCATAAACTAAAAATGACAATATATTTTTTCATTTGTTTAAATTATTTTTTTTAGTTGTCAAATGGGTTGCCCAGTTTAATTTGTTGTAATTGTGCTTGAGGCAAACTTAGGTATTTCATAATAACTTAATTAATATAATTATAAAAATAAGGAAAGTATATCAGATTTGTTTACCGTTTGTATTTATTTATAAACTAAATTTAGTTAAATTGTTGAGTGAGTGTCTTTGCTCATTGAGTAAGCGTCTACAATCATTTGCAAAAAAAATGAGCACGGTATTTGTATCTTTGCGAAGAATCCCCGAGTTATTAACCCATTAAATTATAATACAATGGCAACGCAGCAACTCACTATCCCTATGTTTCCGCTTAATATGGCTTTATTGCCAGGCGAAATTAAAACACTTCATATTTTTGAAGAACGCTACAAGCAACTCGTTTCTGATTGTTTACAGAACGATGCGAATTTTGGAATTCCTTTTCTTCAACATAAAACTATGGGAGATTATGGCGTAGAAGTTAGAATTAGCAACGTTATTAAGCGATATGATAATGGTGAATTAGACATTGCTATTGAAGCAGTTCGTGTTTTTAAAATGATTGAATTTTCGGAAGTACTAACTCCAAAATTATATGGAGCTGGCATCATAAATTATGAAGATGATTTTTTTACACCACCATCAACTATGTTGCAAGAGCTAACTAAAGAATATTTATGGCATTCGCAACAACGAACAATTCCTATTGATGCCTTTGATAGTGCTAGTATTTATGCTATTGCCCGATTAATTGAATTGTCTTCTCCAGAAAAATATGACATCATTAAAGCAACGACTTTACAAGAAAAAGAAGATTTTTTAAAACCTAAATTGAAGTTATTTATTTATCTTATCAAAACGGAGAGTGAATTAAAGGAGAAGTTTATTTTAAATTAATCATTTTGATAATGAATTGGCTCTTCGACAAAAAAGTCAAGGACGAACGCCATATTTTAATTTTACTCGCTCATAATGTCTTCCGCTATTTGCTGTAAAATCAAAATTTCGCTCCGTTCGTCCATACCCACTACCGATAGCTATCGGCACTATTATCAATGAATGAGATAGTTTATAAAACTCAATTTCACTAAAAATATCGAACAACTAATTAAGTTAAATGATTACTCTTTTATTTTAAACACCTGATACATTCTATACGAACGGTAGATGGCATAGACTAAAAACACAACCGCTAAAATGTAACGTTTATTCCCAAAAACTCTATCAGATAATAAATCAGTAAATAAAAACACGAAAAAACCACTAATAGTAAGCAATACCATCATGCCACTAAAGGTTAGATTTATTAATTCGATAGGTGATTTTTTCATAAGAGTCTATTAAATAAAAAATCCCTTTCGTTTGATGAAAGGGATTTTTTTATTGGGTTACATGATGATTTATTTCAAGGTAAAGTTAAACGGTACGTTAATTAAAACTGGTACAGCTCTACCATTTTGTTTACCAACTTTCCAGTTAGGCATAGATTTGATAACACGTAATGCTTCTTTATCACACTCAGGGCAACCTGGCACGCCTTTTACAACTTTTGCATTAGTAATGTTTCCTGTAGGATCAACTACAAAGTTTAAGTAACACTTACCTGTTAAACCAGCTTCTTTAGCCATTTGCGGGTATTGTGTGTTTTTACCAAAATACTTCATCATTTCTCCTACACCACCTGGAAACTCAGGCATCTCTTCTACAACTGTAAAAATTTCAGGTGCTTTTTCTTCAACAACACCTTTTCCATCACCTTCAGAAGGAACAACAACTGCATCTCCATCACCTTCTTGAGTAACTGTACTCACGTTAGTTTCTACCAATTTATCTTGCGGTGGTGGTGGGTCAGTTTCAACAGCATCATCCTTAATTACTGGCGGCACAAACTTAACCGTTTCCAATACTGGTGGTGGCGGTGGTGGCGGTGGTGGCGGTGGTTCGTTTTTGTCTGCTGGTGGTGGTGTTAAATCAATAGTCGTCATATCTAATACGGCTTCTTTTGCTAACTCATCACTTTTTAATCCTAATACAAACTTGATACCCATTCCTAATACTAATGTGCCAATCATGCACCCAAGAATTAAGGTAACAGTCCAATTGTATCTACGACGTATCTGATACGCTCCGTAGTCTTTGTTGCGGCCTTCAAAAACGATATCGTTTCTGGAGTCGTCAACTACACTATTCCAATTTGCTGTCATGTTATTTTATTTTTTCTTGTAATACCGCATATTCACTAGCCATCATCTCAACGCCCAATACTCGCTTACCTACATTACATATTTTTAATTCATCTAACATATCAATTGCATTTCTGTATGTTGCTTGATCGTCCGTTTTAATTAAAACTGTAATTGCCTTTGTGTCAGCTGTAGCATCAACTGCCATTCGTTTGAATGTTGTATCTGCAAGTATTTTCTTTTTATTTTTTTCGGCCAACCCTTTAATTTCATCAATTGCCCATTTATTTTGCTCACTTAATAATTTATGCAATCCTTCTGGGCTAAAATTTGTTTCTTTTAAATCTGTAGGAGGAACGCCTTTTTCATTACCTGCAACGTAAAATTGTCCTACATAATAAAATATTCTATCATCTTTCGTTAATAGAAATGTAACACCATTTTTGACTTCTGGCGGGGGTGGACTCCCTGGAGGTGGTTCAGCCGGTAAGCTTAACTCCATACTTTTTGGTTTAGAAAAGGTTGATGTTAAAACGAAAAACGTTAATAACAAGAACGCTAAATCTACCATCGGAGTCATATCTACACGTGTACTCTGTTTTTTGGCGCGTTTTTTACCGCCTTTACCATGTCCGCCGCCACTTTCTGCTATTTCTGCCATGTTAAATTAATTTTTTAGTTAATATTAATGTTTTGTTTCAGCTACTGGAACTGCAGAACCACCTTCCATTGATGTTATCAAATTGAAGGTATAAATTTTCATATCTGTAAAGGTTTTGAATACATCTTTTACATAAATGTATTTTGCTTTTCCGTCGGCTTTAATAGCATAACGGGGCTTTTCGCCTTTAAACTCTTGTCCCAATTCAGCAGCTTTATCTTTATTTCTCATGTAAATAACATTCAATTCTGTGGCAGATATATTAATCCAATCACGTAATTGATTATTTACAGAATCTAAAGGCACACCTTTTTGTGGTTGAAACTTTAATCTTTCTGCTTCAGACGCGTCCAAATATCTTGGTAAGTCTTTTATTTCAACACCAAAACTAGATAAACCACCAAATTTTTTAATTTGATCAGCGTTAAATTTTACGCCATACTTTTCGCTCATTTTAGCTAAAGTATTTGTTCTAGCTTCGCCGTTACCTACTCCAAAAAACGCTCGCCCAATATTATCTACTGTAATTAATACAGTATTTTCTGGTAACGTTTTGTCAGATACCGATGACGGGGGATCCACAATCACAGGCTCTGCCATACGGAATGATGCAGTAAGCATAAAGAAGGTAACCAACAAGAACGCTAAATCCACCATTGGAGTCATATCAATAGACGGAGCATGCGCTGCGACTTTTATCTTTCCCATGTCTTATTTTTTAGTTACTAATTAATAGATACAATTTATAGTTCGTTTCCATAAAGGGAAAGGAAATTATTTTTGAGATGATTGAAATTCTCCAATGATAGAGAAACCAGCTTCATCCATTGCGTAAGTTATTTGATCTACACG
>JANXRU010000316.1 GCA_025356715.1 Bacteroidota bacterium | reverse complement strand
CTAATGCAGTATTGGAATATTACAAAACAGAAATGCCAACTGATCAAACCAAATTATATACAGCATTAAATTATTATTATATAAAAACAACAAAACCAACGGGTGTTTTTAAGTATTTTTCCAATATCGATTTTCATGAATTTGAAAAGCCTGCAAGAAAATTGTTATCTCCGCTTTAGTTATGTTAATATATATGTTGTTATTCCAAACAAAAATCCCTCCCCAGTGAGTCTAAACAACTGTATTTACAAATAAACGTTTAAAATAGCATTATCATACTACCATGAAGCGCCTATCAATTGAAATAAAAAAAGAACGGAAGCCGCTTGAGTTGTTTAATGCCTTAATTAATTTTTGCATTCAGCACTTTAAACTACTTGTAAAATTGAATTTGGTTATTAGTTTGCCAGTTATAGTATTAACATGGCTAGTAGGCTATATACCTAGTTCATTTTTCGATTCGAGTTTATACAAAGATGTTTCACATATTATTGCTTTGCAAACCTATCATGTTGGCATAAACCCTGCTTATACTTTGCTAACTAGCTATATAGTAAGTATGATTGTTTGTGTTTATATAAAAATGGATTCCAAAAATGAAGAAGAAAAATCAATAACACTACTATCTATTTATAATGAAATGAAGCTGCAATTAGTTTCTTTACTAAGTTTAGCAATGGTTTTAACGCTTGCATACTCCATCATCATTAGCTTACTAATATATATGGATAGTGATTTTAGGGATATGTTTGGCATTTCGTTATTTTATTTCGTTTATCCCTTAGTTCCACTATTAGCATACACCAATATCTTTATTATCTATTATGCAATAAATGAAAATAGTAATGTGCTAGAGTCTATTAAAAAAACAAAAAACAGTGTCGATCATTTTTGGACTACTTGGCTTTCAATGGCTATCGTTGTTGTAGTATTATATATTATTAAGTTAATCGTTATGCGACTTTTATTTATGACGGTCATGGCTTTTTCTTTATCCTTCAATACGTTTGATGTTGTTGGGATGTTTGTAATTAGACCCATCACACAGTTTGTTTATTTTTCACTGTTAATTTTCTTTTCGCTTTACGTTGTTTTTCTGCACAAAAATCAGGAAGCAAAACGGGAAGCTAATAATGAACTATTAAAGAAGATTGAAGATATTCAATAATTTTATAATAGCGTATTTAACATTGTGTGGCACTTTAGTGTCATATACTGACTTGTAATTATAACGTAGATGATCTTGCCCCAACGCTTCCAAGAGATTTTTGAGTGTAATAAGCTTTATGTTATAGTTAACTTTTGCTTGAATTTACAAAGTGTATTGAGTCAAGTGATTTTTATTTGTATCAGTATCTGTTAATAATGTTTAGTTTCTTTGGAACTATTTATTAATCAAATCTGCCGCTTTTGAAATAAGTTTTTTGCTTTTTCAGTAGATTATTTGAGGGACAACTTATCAGGTTTAAATAAACACTTATCCTGTAAAAGCAACCACTTACAAACTCAAACTAACCAGATATTAGGTTAGGCTTTTTTTTGGATGTAATAAAAGTAACATTGTATTAGAAACCAATTAATACTAATTACTATGAAAAATTCACTACTATTATTTGCAAGTTTGTTTACGGGCTTAGCTCAAGCACAAACATTTGACTACCTCACCATTAATCAAGTTAAAGCCAGAGTTAATAGCGGCGGTGATTTGCATTTTGATCCAACTAATGGAACTGGAGGTTATGAATGCCCCATTGGGAGTGGGAAGAATTATGGAGGCCCAACAAGTTTATGGATTGGTGGTTTAGATGCAGGAAGTCAATTAAAGTTAGCAGGCCAAACATATCATCAAAGTGGTGTAGATTATTATTCAGGCCCATTATCTACAGTTGATGCATCAATCACTTCATCTACGGTTGCTCAATACAATAAAGTTTGGAAAATTAATAAGTCGGATATCGATGCATTTTTAATAAATTACGCTAATGGCAACGTTCAAAACGGCACCTATCCAATGCCAAATAGTATTTTAAACTGGCCAGGTAATGGAGATATCGCACAAAATCAAGATGCTTTATTGGCGCCATTTGTAGATGTAGAAGGCGATATGGTATATGCACCAAGTGCAGGCGATTATCCGTTAATTAAAGGTGATCAAGCTATTTTCACTGTTTTTAATGACAACTACCTGTCACATCAAGGTTCTGGTGGAGCAAGTATAGGTTTAGAAATTCGTTTAATGGCGTATGCATATGGTACAAGTACTCTTGTGGTAGTTAATCCATTTTTAAATTA
>JANXRU010000281.1 GCA_025356715.1 Bacteroidota bacterium | reverse complement strand
TTATAGAGTTAAAGCCTTCATATTATTTAGTGTATGATTTAACGTCTCATCATGTTGAGTTAAAGCAATATGATACACTTCCCAATATCTCATCCATTCAAAAAAGTGACTCTGAAATTATTGAATTGGTCGAACAAAAATTAATTCACTCTATTTCATTAAGACTAAGAAGTGATGTTGAGGTAGGCTCTTGTTTGAGCGGAGGACTTGATAGCTCTATCATTGCTGGTATTATTCATCATTTACAACCCAATAAACAATTAAAATTATTTACAGCTACATTTCCAGCCGAAACATTTGATGAAAGTTCTTTTGCAAAATTGGTTGCAGATTCAGTAAATGGAAATTGGAAAACAGTCACGCCAACAGCTGATGAATTTTTTAGAGATATAGAAACCTTAAATTATTTGCAAGATTTGCCAATATGGAGCACGAGCACATATTCACAACATCGTGTTATGCAACTAGCTTCCGAAAACAATATTAAAGTAGTATTAGATGGGCAAGGCGCCGATGAACTATTTGCAGGCTATTCGCATCACTACCTATCTTTATGGAAAGAAGATTTTAGTTTAAAAAAATTGAATGAGGCAAAGCAATCTATTCAGCATCCCTATCAATTATTCTTTAAGCAAATAGTAAAGGAAACATTTAATTTAAAAGCAGATTATTCAAACTATTTTTCTAATCCGAAAATAATTAAAGAAGCGACAGCTTCAACTGAGAAATTTGCTAACTCACTTAATCAACAACTTAAAAATGATTACACTGGCCGATTAAAATCATTTTTAAAATGTGAAGATCGTTGCAGCATGGCTTTTGGCATAGAAAGTAGAGTGCCTTTTGCGGATGATGTGGAGTTAGTTAATTTTATATTTACGGTTGAAGGAAATAAGAAAATTAAGAATGGAGTCTCTAAATATTTATTAAGAGAAGCTGCTCAAAATTATATTCCACAACCAATTTATAATCGTAAAGATAAAGTAGGATTTGAAACACCTGTTGCAAAATGGTTTGCCCCAAATAAATCTCAAGTTTTAGAAACCATTAAAGATCAATTAGATTTTGTGAATCATCACTACCTCATTTCAAAGTATGATATTCTCCTTAAAACTAAACCAACATTTTTATTGCGTTTGTACTCGTTAGCCACTTGGAAAAGAGTATTTAGTTCTATTTAGTATTCAATTTACTAGTAATCACTTGTTTAAGTAAAATCTAAATCCATTCAACAAAATTTGCTACTAAAATTCTCCAGTTTTAGAGTTGGTGACATCTGATTTTCAGTTAGTTAATAGCTACTTTTTTTTATTAAAGAGTTTGATGTTTGACAAAAAATGTTATATTATTGTATTCCTAATCAAGTTAAATGTTTTTTTAACGAAGGTGTTAGTCCTCTATTAATTGATATTGAATCTTAATAACATTGTAAAATAATACTAAAACAAAATACCATGAAACACATTTATTTTTTGCTTGTTACTGTGTTCTTGTCTTTTTCTATGATGTCTCAAATGCCAGGAGACAATCACACTCATAAATTACTAAATGAAAAAGCAGCTTTAGCTAAGTTTAATTACACCAAGTTTATTTCTGATTTTTCTCAAGTAATCTCTAAAAAAGGATATGATTATAAAAATGATGATTGTCTTAAAAATGCCTATATGGGACAACAATCGAATTTATTTGGAGATATTTTCTTAGCATATACGGATGATAAGCCTCAATCTGTTTATGAAGGTTTATATACAAAGCATTTGAAAGAGTTTATTGAGTATTTTGATTTATTTGAAAGGAATGAAAAATTACTTCGTTTAGAATTTACCAGAAGAATAGAATCTTCTAATTCAACAACCTTAAATAAATCTTCAATTCCTAATTCTCCTCAGGCAGCTTGTACTAATATGGATATAGAAACAGGTAACCTAAGTGGATGGACAACAACATCAGCTAATGTTGGCCCTTCTTTTTCCAATTTATGGACACCTGCTGGCGCTAATGCTGCTTTTGCTTCGACTCCTGGACCTGATGCTGCGGTTCCAGCTATTAATAAAGTATTTGCAGGTGGTTTTTCTGCGTGTATAGATGTTTTAGGAAGTGGAAACGGAATTGATTGGAGAGAATTAAAGCAAACATTTGCTGTAACAAATGCTAATAAAGATTTTGTATTTTATGTAGCCGTAATTACGGATGGTGGAGCTCATGCTTGTGCTGATAATCCATTCTTTAATGTGAGTGTTTTAAATTCTTCCAATGCGGTAATTCCTTGTTCTGCTGTTTCTTTAATTGGTTCGGCTTCTGGAGGTGGGGCTTGTAGTCAGTTTACTGGATGGAATACAGCTGGTGGGTATGATTATCTAAATTGGACGCCTGTTATTGTTCCTTTAGGCGCTTATATTGGGCAAAATGTAACTATTAAATTTAGAGTACAGCGTTGTACGGCTTATGGTCATGGCGCTAGAGCCTATCTCGAAGCAGCTTGTAATCCTATTGATTTAACAGTTTCTGGTAATTTAATTTGTCCTGGTAAATCGGTTGTGTTAACAGCTCCAAATACTCCAGGATATAATTATACGTGGTCAGGTCCTAGTGGCTTTTCGGCGTCTACTTTTTCGATTAATCCTTCTTTATCAGGTGCTTATTCGGTAACGATGTCTCTGATTTCAAATCCTTCATGCAGTATGAATATGGATACTGTTTTAGTTTCTGTTCCTTCGCCAACAGCTAATTTTAATTATACGGTTACGCCTTGTGCGCCAACTAATTCAGTGCCAGTAGTTAGTTCATCCATTCAAGCGCCTGGAGATCCAATTGCAACATACTCCTGGGTTTGGGGAGACGCTACTGCTAATGGTTCTAGTTCTAGTGCCATTCATACCTATGCGGCAACGGGCACTAAAACAGTTGAATTAATAGTACAATCTACTGCTGGCTGTCGAGATAGTATCACGAAATCATTTGCTATTTCTCCTCAAATTATTGCCAATTTTAGTGGTGCAAATGCCTGTTTAAATATACCGACTAATTTTATAAGTTCTTCAACACCAACATTGGGAATTGCCTCTCACGCATGGGATTTTGGTGATGGTTCTTCTATTGGAAGTGGCCCAAATCCAGCACATACTTATACCAATTCAGGAACCTTCACAATTTCTTATACGGTAACTAATACGGATTTATGTCAAAGCATAATCACTAAAACAATCACTATTTATCCTAACCCAATAATGGCTATTTCCGCCAATTCGGTTTGTTTAAATGCTACTACTAATTTTACAAACACAACAACGGTAGCTGCTCCAGATAACATAACAACTTGGGCTTGGGATTTTGATAACAATGGCACAACAGATAATGGCACACAAAATCCAACAAATACGTTTACTACTTCAGGTACATTTAATGTAGAACTAAAAGCAATTACTAATAATGGTTGCAGAGATAGTTTAATAATTCCTGTGAAAGTAAATGCCTTACCTACAGCAACCTTTACTCCTGTTAATGCGTGTGTAAATACGAATGTTGTTTTAAATAATACGTCTAGTATTTCCTCACCTGATATGATCAATACCTATAATTGGAATTTTGGAGCTGGTGCTTCGCCTGCAACAAGTTCAAATATCAGTCCTTCGCCTTTACTATATTCAACTAGCGGCATTAAAACAATTGTTTTAAATATTATAGCCAATACAACCTGTACAGCTTCTATTACGCAAACAGTAACTGTTTTCCCTCAGCCAGTAGCTAATTTTAGCACCACATCTGTTTGTCAATCAACGGCAACAGCTTTTACGGATTTATCAACACCAAGTGGGTCTATTACTTCTTGGCAATGGGACTTTACAAATAATGGATCAATAGATAATGCAACAGCTTCACCAAACAATATGTATTTAAGCTCTGGAACATTTACCACGTCATTAATTGTAACTTCCAATAATGGGTGTAAAGATACCATTGCATTGCCTGTAGATGTATGGGGACACGCAATTCCTGACTTTACAGTGAACACCGTGTGTTTAAATACAGCTAATCTATTTAGTAACTCAACGAATACAATTACTAATGCTAACATTGGAGGTACTCCATCTTGGTCGTGGAATTTTGCTGACGCTTCTTCATTATCAACCGCTCAAGATCCTTCACATACATATACATTAAGCGGAACCTATAATGTAACTTTAACCGTAACAACACCGAAAGGTTGTGTGGATAATGTTATTAAACAAGCAATCGTAAATGCTTTACCAACAGCTACATTCACGCCGGTTAATGCTTGTTTAAATTCTAACGTATTATTAAATAATACTTCTACTATTCCTTTGCCAGATAATATTACAACTTATGCCTGGGGTTTTGATTTAGGAGCAAATCCTTCAACAACCAGCAGTATTCAAAATCCTCCGATGTTAACCTATAACGCAAGTGGTATAAAAACAATTACCTTAACAATTACCGCTAATAATACCTGTTCGGCTAGTATAACTCAAACAGTGGATATATATCCTCAACCAGTTGCAAATTTTAGTACTACTTCGGTTTGTCAATCAACTGCAACTGCTTACACGGATTTAAGTACTACCTCTGTTGGCACCATTACTGCTTGGGCTTGGGATTATACAAATAATGGATCGGTGGATAATGTAACCAATGCTCCTTCAAATGTATTTATTAGTTCTGGAACATTTTCAACGGCCTTAATTGTAACTACAAGTAATAGTTGTAAAGACACGATTGTTTTACCAATCAATGTGTGGGGACATGCTATCCCTGATTTTTCTCCGAATAATGTATGCTTTGGAACGGCCACAACATTTACCAATAATACAGATGTTATTACCAACCCTAATATTGGAACAACGCCTTCCTATAGCTGGAATTTCGCAGATGGCACAGGTGTTCAGGTTTTAGTTGGAAACCCAGCTCATACCTATGTGTTAGGAGGAAATGCCAATGCATCCTATAATGTAACTTTAACAGCTATTTCAAGTCATAATTGCATGGATAGTGTTGTTAAAATCGTTAATGTATATGCCATCCCTACCGCTTCATTTACTGCAGATTCAGTATGTCTTGGTTCTGTATCACATATGTTAAATGCATCTAATGGAAATGGAAACATAGTCAATAATTTTATTTGGGATTTCTTAAGTAACGGAACAGTGGATGCTTCAGGCCTTTCTAATCCTAGCTTCACATTTCCTATTGTTGGTAATAATGCTGTAACGTACACTGCTTCAAGCACACCAGTTGCAGGATTAACGTGTAGTAATATCACAAACACGATTTCAGTTTACGTTTTCCCAAATCCAGTTCCAAACTTTACCTTTGTCAATAAATGTGTGAATGCTCAACCAAATACCTTTGATGCCTCTAGTAGTTCTATTTCTATTGGCACTAATACATCCTTTACTTGGGCTTTTGGTGATGGTGCAACAAGTCCAACCAATACAACTCCAACCCATACCTATGCTGCTGCTGGTTTATATAACACAGCATTAACTGTTACATCTAATAAAGGATGTCAAGCAAGTATTGTGAAACAAGTTGAGGTTTATCAAAAACCACTCATGAGTATTACCGCTTCAAACGCGTGTTTTCACTCAGCAACTAGTTTCACTGCGGTAAGTTTGGCTGGCAGTGGAACTGTTAATTATTGGGGATGGGATTTTAATAATATTATTTCAACTATTGAAACAGTAGGTCAAACAACGAATTATACATTTCCTGTGGCAGGAAGCCAAACAATTCATTTAGTGGCAACTACGATATCAGGTTGTACCGAAACATTTACATTGCCAATTTATGTTGATTATTTGCCTGCCCCAGCTTTTACTTCAACTAAGCCAGACGGTTGTCCTATTCATTGTGTCACTTTTACTGACAATACTCCTGCATTAACTGCTCCTGGATTAAATAGTACTTGGCAATGGATTTTTGGTGATGGCACAACGGTGACTTCCAATAATTCAGCAAATCAAAGCCATTGTTATGATAATAGCAGTAGTAGTCAAATAGCATTGTTTGATGTGAAATTAATTGTAACAACCGATAAAGGGTGTAAAGACTCGTTGATTAAACCAGCTTTTATTAAAGTATATCCAACGCCTATTGCCAGCTATACAGTAGACCCAAATCCAGGAAGTATCCTAACTCCACTTGAACAATTTACCAATCATTCCGTTGATTTTACAAAATGGTGGTGGTGTTTTGGTGACGGACCAATTAGTGATTCAACTCATTTAAATCCTTTACATAATTATACAAGTGATAATGCAGATTCTTATTACTCTTACTTAATTGTAGCAAATCAGTTTGGATGTAAGGATACGGCAAAAGTAAAAATTGAAATACAACCTGAATTTACATTTTATATTCCAAATGCTTTTACCCCTACTAATGAAGATAATTTAAATGATAATTTT
>JANXRU010000260.1 GCA_025356715.1 Bacteroidota bacterium | reverse complement strand
CAAATGCTGTAGTGCAAGACAACGACTTTGGTGATATTATTGTAGCAGATTTTAATTTCGATACATTGGAAGATATAGCATTAAAAAATAATTCAGGTGGTAATGGCGGACCTACATATAATTTCTATATTCAAAATGACGAAGGTGATTTTGTGTTTAATAAATATTTATCAAATACAATGGGATTTTTCCCAATGTATATAAATAAGAAAAAGAAAACACTAACAACATTCGTTCATGCAAACGCCTATGAACAATGTAAATCGACCTACTCTCAAGATACATTGACTAATAAATGGAAAAAAATTAGTAAGATTTTCGTATCCTACTAAGGACTAAAAATACCACCCCAATGCATTTGTAAAGAAAAATTAATTACATCCATGAACGAAGCACTTTTACATACCATTTGGAAATATAAATTGCTTGGGCAAAATCGATTTGTTGGCACTAAGGGCGAAATGATTGAGATTGTTGCTATTGGCGAGCATAATCAAGACTCTGGCCCTGATTTTTTCTCTTCTAAAGTTTTAATAAATGATTTATTGTTGGTTGGTAATGTGGAAATTCATATTAAAACATCTGATTGGTTAAAGCATAATCATCAACAAAATAAAGCTTATGATAATATAGTTTTACATGTGGTATATGAACATGATGTGGAGTTGCAACAAAACGAACAATTTAATGTGTCTGTAATCGAATTAAAAGATATTATAAAGCCTTCATTATTGGAACAGTATAGTCAATTAGTTTTATCCAAGACTAATATTCCTTGTGGAAAATCAATTACGTCGGTTTCGGATATTGTTTGGAAATCGTGGATGGATAGATTAGCAGTTACTCGAATTGAACAGAAGACTGAGCGCATTGAAACGTTATTTCAATTATGTCATTCTAATTATGAAGACACATTATATGTTTTATTGAGTCGAAATTTTGGCTTTAAAATTAACAACGATGCTTTCGAATTGCTTGGTAAATCAATTCCTTATAGTATCTTGAAAAAACATGCGGATCAACCGCTACAAATTGAAGCGATGTTGTTTGGTACAGCTGGTTTCTTAGATGAATTATTTACAGACGCTTATCCTAAATTATTGCAAAATGAATTTGAGTTTTTAAAGCATAAATACCAATTAGTACCTTTAAAAAAAGAGCAGTGGAAGTTTTCTAAAACACGACCTGTTAATTTTCCAACGATTCGAATCTCACAATTAGCTCATTTAATAGTTAAGCAACAATCGTTATATCACCTACTCGAAACACAACCAACAATTAAAGAATTAAAACAGTTTTTTAAAATAGAAACACATTCTTATTGGAAAACACATTTTAAATTTGATGATCAGGTTGAGGAATCTGATAAGCCATTAGGGGAATTAGCCTTTAATACTATTATAATTAATGCCATTGTTCCTTTTCTGTTTTTTATGGCGGAACAAAGTTCAAATCAAACTATAGTTGATTATGCAGTTGACTTATTAACTCAATTGCCTCCCGAAGTAAATACTAAAACAAAAAAGTTTACCACATTAGGTGTAAAAACGGAATCTGCACTCGAAAGTCAGGCTCAAATTCAATTATTTGATTTCTTTTGCTCAGCTAAAGCCTGCCTTCACTGCCATGTAGGACAAGCCTTACTCAAAAAAACGATTTAAGTATTTATCTATTAAATAATTTTTTATCTTTGTGTTAATGGTAAATAAAATTATACTTTGGTTTGAACAACAAGCATTTGGTGTTTGTGAATGGTGGGGAAAAAAACTCGGCATTAGAACCACTAATATACGTTTGTATTTTATTTATTTGTCTTTTTTTACCTTTGGTTCACCAATCATTATTTATTTTATGATGGCATTTATGTTGGAGCATAAAGCATTTTTTAAACCAAAAGTTACTCGTAGAAAAAGTGTTTGGGATTTGTAATTTTTGTGAGTTTGTTAAAAAAGAATTATGTTTTTTTTAACTAAAATATTATTTACATTTTAGCCCTAATTTCTTACTAATTACGCCTTCTTTTAGTGAAAAGGATGATACACGAATCGTTGTTAAATTAAATTCGTTAACCATAAAATCAATTAGCAGAAAAGAAATCACAATCATATCAATACGCATTTCTATTAATCCTTTTATGTTTTGACGCTGCTGAATAGTAGAAGCAATTATTTTTTTACTTACTTTTTTATAATGTTCAATATTTATAGAATATTCTGTTTGTCTATCATTGGATTCAATTGTTCCAAACTCTCCAGCAATAATGTCTATAACCGAATCAAAAGCTCCAGAAGAGCCAATTAATTCAATTGGAGGAAACTCTTCAGTTGCGGCATATAAAGAGCTTAATTCGGCTCTTATATATGAATTGAAGGATTCGATTTCAGTTTCGGTAATTGGATTTGATGGTTTAAATTTATCTAATAATCTTGCTGCGCCTAGTAAGTAACTTTTTTTCCAAAAGACTTCATTTTTATTTGCTAAAATAAATTCATTGCTTCCTCCTCCAATATCCATAATGAGCGATGTTTTTTCAGACAAAGCAACTGCCATTTTATTGCCGTAATAAATTAAATCAGCTTCTTCATTTCCATCAATAATACTAATTACAATACCTGCAATTTTTTTTGCCTGAGCTACAAATTCCAAACCGTTTGATGCCGTTCGAATAGCTGAAGTTGCAAACGCATAAGTTTGTTCAACATCGTAGTCCAGTAAATATTGTTGAAATTGTTTGAGGGCATTAATTCCTCTTTGAAACGGAACGTCGGCGATATAACCTGAATTAATAGCGCCTTCACCTAATTTAACAGCTACCTTTGTATTAAATAACTTAGTAAATGATTGATCGACATCGCTCTCGGCAATTAATAAATTGAACGTATTGGTTCCTAAATCAATGACAGCAAATTTCATATGTTTAAGTTATTGTTTTTTAAATGTCATATGGTTTATCCAGTTTTGTTATTGGTGTTTGTGCTTGAGGCAAACATGGATATTTCATATATAATTTAAAAAATTATAATAAGTACTGGAAACGTTGTTTTAAGAATCGTCCGTTAAAACCGCGTTTCTTTTTATCTGTCCCCATAAATGAAGAAAAAACTAATTTTATTTCATGCGAACCTTTCTGATATGAACGAAGAGGAGAAGTAACTAAATCGTAAGAATAAGCAATTTGGAAATTTTCTTTTAAAGTATAACCTAAATGCAAAACAATAGCATCATTTACACGAAAACTTGCTCCCGCCATTATTTGTTTCTTTAAATACAAACGTAATGTATAATCAAAAGAAAACGGAACGCCTGGTACGTAAGAAGCTAATACCGTATTTTCAAAAGTATAATCTAAATTATCAGCCCAATTATAACCTGCAGATATATTGTAATGAGGCGCATTTGTATACTTCCCATTTTTTAAACTATCCGATTTATAAAATTCAAATTTACTACTAGCAATATTGTTTGCTGCAATACCTATATGAAAACGATCATTATAATAAACTACACCAAAACTGCCGTCAAAATTTCCAACTTTATCTTCTATATATTGATTAACGGCTTTGTCCTGTTGATTACGAAGTGTTACATCATTACCTATAAATCGCTGACTCATATAATTCCCTTGTATTCCAAATGATAATTCAGAATCAGCAAATTTTAAATGGTAGGCAAAAGTTAAGCTCGTATTGAAATTTCTAAAAGGACCAATGTCATCTTTAAATAAAAAACCACCAATACCTAATCTGCCTTTCCATAATCTTGAATGAAGAGATAGGACATATGTTTTAGGAGCTCCCTCAAAACCAGTCCATTGATTACGATAATTAATACGAATATCAACTAATCGTTTCGTGCCACAAAATCCAGGGTTTAATAAAGTTTGATTACTGGTATATTGCGACCACCAAGGATATTGCTGAGCGGAACCATATAAACTAGCACAAACAAAAATGGTTATTACAAATTGCCTAATCAAAATTTATAGATAGAGAATATTTAATTAGAACAATGACTGATTATTTGAGACGTTTACCGTCTTTATATTCTGCTACAAAACCATCATAGCCCTTACTTTTAAGTTGGTCTCTGTATTTTGTAGCTTCTTCTGCGCTTGTAAAACTTCCAGTAGTTACTTTATGAAGTCCATCAATAAAATCAATTTTTATAGATCCAGCACCAGGAAATTTACCTTTAGTAGGTTCATTTTTAAAAGCCCCTAATTGAACTCTATAAGTCATTCCCGTTTCAGAAGCAGAAGAACTAACTCTTGCTTTAGTTGTTGTTTCAGTTGATTTTGTTTCAGGTACTTTTTCAACAACGACTGCAGTTTCAGCAGGTTTTGTTTCTGTTACAACAGGCTTAACTTCCGCAACAACAGTTTCTACAGGTTTTACTTCGGTTACTACAGTTTCAGTAGGTTTAACCTCCGCAACAACAGTTTCAACAGGTTTGGTTTCTGTTACAACAGGTTTTACTTCAGCAACTACAGTTTCAACAGGTTTAACTTCGGTAGGTTTTGTTTCAACAGGAGTATTAACAGCAGCAACTGCTGAAGCTCCATCAATAGTAACAATAGTTGGAGTACCTTCTACTTCCTTTTTTTCGTTATTATCTAAATAGTAAAACTTTTGTGAAAAAGTTCCCGGACTAATGGCAGTATTTGATACTTGAATTTTAAATTTTAAAGTAACTTCTGGCTCTGTAGGAATAGAAACCCATACTATTTTAGCTCGTTGATTTTCAAATGTGAAATTACCACCTTTTACTTCAACAGCAGAAACTATATAGCCTATCGGTGCATCCATTTGATATTTCGCGAAATTACCAATGCCACCCTTATTAATCTTTACTTCTGCATCAATTGTAGCTCCTGAGCCAATATTTGATGGAATGTTAGATGTAATAGTAATTTGCGAAAATACTGCTGTAAAGCTAGTAATTGCAAAAATGGTTAATATTTTTTTCATAAAAATCAGTAAGTTTTATAGACAAATATAACTAATTTGTTTTTTTAAACAAATATATAGTAAATAAAGACTTAAATATTTGATTACCGACTAGAAACAGGCGCCTAATGTCATAGTTAATTGCCCTGTAAAAAAATGATGATTGGCGCTACCATTCCCTTTACCTAATACTAAAACATTTGTATAATCTGCATAAGTACCTTTGCCCATAAATTCAAAAACGCCATTTTTCAAAAATTCAACTCTAATTCCACCCTCAGCTCCAACTATCCAACCAGCTAAATGCCAATCATTGTTTAGTCTGGTTCCCATCATTGTTACATCCGTTCTTGGAACAACAACACCAGCACCTGGCTTGCCTACTAAACCTATATTAAATCGTTTTGACGGTTCATAAAACTTCCACCTTTTCAAAAAATTAATCATCCAAAAATTGGCGCCATCAGTATGTTCAAAATGCAATAAGTTTACGGGATCTAAAATTGTATCTTGATCAACCCAATTCCCATTAAATTCACCTTTAATATGCACTTTTTGATAATCTGTTACGACGTATTTAGTATGATCGTAATTTATTTCTATACCAAAATCTTTTTTATTGTTAAAATAATATCCAACATGCGCCACAAATTGAGGGATGGTAATGTTGATAGGGTCTTTAATGCCTGAAAAATCGGGACTATCATGAGCAACGGCATCAGTAATAGTAAAGTCATAATCATGGTATCGGCCAGTTTCAGGATAATAGGTATTAGAATGATCTTTGAAATGAATGGTACTTTTGCTAAAAGTAGCTCTTGTATATCCCCACATCAAATAAAAGCTACCTCTTTTTTTCTTAGTTGCAATAGAATTTGTTGTAACAGCATCTGTTTGTGAAAAGCAAAAATTAGCAATAAACGATGCCAGAATAAATAAAGAAAAACGCATAGTGTAATAGGTTAATATTTTTCGGCGTGAAGATAGCGATTATTATCTTTTACTTCAATTTTTACTGAAATGTGCGAACTGATAAAAGTCATAGCTAATTCAGGCCATTCAATAAAAACATAATTATTACTAGTAATATATTCTTCAAATCCTAAATCAAATAGTTCTTCAGTACTTTTTAACCTATATAAATCGAAATGAAATATTTTTGAATTAGAAAATGTGCGATACTCATTAACAATACCATAAGTTGGACTACTCATCGATCCCGATACACCTAAATAAGTTGCAAGGGATTTAATAAAGGTCGTTTTTCCAGCACCCATTGGAGCATCAAACAAAAATATTTTTTCAGAATCAGAAAATGCAATTAAATCTGCTACTGCTTTTTGATGTAAATCTATGGTCGAAATATCTATTGTTATGTTTTTCATCAATATTCAGAATCAGAAAATAAATGGATAATATAGTGATTTGTCAACCTTTGTTTTTTTTCCAGATATTATATCTATAAAGTATAATGTTTCTTCATGTTTAATAATCCCTTTATTATTTTTAATGTATTTAAATTTATTACCTTCAATATTTAAGGTGTTTTTTGTGTTTTCATTTTCAATAACAATCATATCTTTTGGGTCATATATTTTATAAATATGAATTTTTTTAGAAGAAAACTCTATATGTTTTTTATTTGCATAAATAAGCTTTCCATTATAATCATAAACATCATCGTTTAATTTATTGTTATAAACAGCGCTGCAACAGTATATAGAACTGTCTTCAGTATTAATAGTAATATGTTTGTATTTACAAGAGATGATTTGCTTGCCTTCTTGATTCAATAAACCTTGAATTCTAACAGTTTCTCCATCAATGAGTGTGTATTTTTCTATCAAGAAAAAATTAGAATGTAAGTAGTAATATATATTATCATATCCTTCACTTAATTGCTTCCCTTTTTTTGAAATCAAATACACCTTTTTTTGAAATAGAATTTTAAATATATTTTCGCTGCCAAGATAGTTAACTGATAATTCTTGTTGTTCAGGAAAAGTAAAAACACTATCAGGAAATTGAGAAGGTAAAATTCGTATTTTTTTATTGTTAGTTGAAATATAAAAATAATCAAGTGGATTTTCTTCCTCACCAGTTAATGGATTAACTGATTTATTAAATTCATTTTTAGAACCAACTAATGCAATTTGCTGTGTTTTATCGAAAGTAAATGCGGTGTCATATTCCGGTTTTATAACGATAGCTGTTTGATTTTTATAACCCCATTTTTTTTCTACACAAAATGGCTCTAATCTTTGAGAAAAAGCAAAACCATTCGCAAGTATAAAAATAAATATGTATATTTTATTTATAATAATAAATATTAATAGCTTGTATTAAATGTAAACCTTATTTCAATACAACGCCTTTAAATCTAATTTTTTGGATGGAATTTTTTGCATTTGAAATAATTTCAACTGTTCTGTCTTGCCTATCATATACTGATTTAGTGTCAAAGCTAACGGTAATGGTATTGCTTTGATTGGGTAATGTAGGTTGTTTTGGAAAATTAACCGTCGTGCAAGAGCATTCTACTTTTGTATCTGTAATGATTAAGGGGCCTGTTCCAATATTTGTAAAGGCATATTCAATTTTTACAACTTCTCCTTTTTTTACAAATCCAAAGTTTTTTTTAGTTTCTTTTACTTTTAAAATACTTTGTGAAAAGTTTGCTAAGCTGATAATCAAAAATAAACATAAACAAAAAACCTCTCGAGTTATCGAGAGGTTTTTTGTTTTCAATGTATTTTTATTATTTTGCATCTGGAGTTGCTACAACAGGAGCTGCTTCAACAACACCTTTGATTTTAACTACTACACTCGCTAATTTTGAGTTAGAAGTAATTGTTACATTTTTTTCAAATGGACCAGGGCGTTTAGTATCGTATTTTACTTTAATAGATGCTGATTTACCTGGTAAAATTGGTTCTTGTGGCCAACCTGGTTTACCATCAATGGTTGTTGCTGTACAACCACATTGCCCTTGAACATTAGTAACTGTTAATGGAGATTTTCCGATATTTTTTATTTTAAATTCTCTTACACCATTAGCGTCAAATTTAACCGTTCCGTAATCTAAAACTTCCGTTTCAAATTTCATTTCTGGAGCATTTGGGTCAATAGTTGGAACTGTTGATTCTTGTGCGTTTGCTGCAAATCCTACTGAGAAGAATAAGGCGATGGCTGCTAGTACTTTTTTCATGATATGTTTTTTTTGATAGTTATAGATTGAAATTATTTTTTCTCTAATGGAGCTCCAACAGATGGTTTATTAGTTGGGAATGCTTCTTCAACTGGTTTTGCAGCTATGTTTCCTTTAATTTGGATAGTTTGAACTCCTGATTTAGCGTTTGATTGAATAGTTACCGACTTACTAATTGGTCCAACTCGGTTTGAATCATATTTTACTTTAATCTCACCCGATTTACCAGGTAAAATTGGGTCTTTTGGGCATTGAGGAACTGTACATCCACAAGAACCTTGGCACATTGTAATAATTAATGGCTCTTTACCTGTATTTTTAAATTTGAAAGTACACTCTCCGTTATCACCTTGCATGATGTTACCATAATCGTGAACCATTTTATCTAATTTAATATCTGCTTTACTTTCTGGTGCAACTGATGGTGTAGTAACTGGAGTTACATGTCCGTGACCATCATCCGCTTTATGAGTTTCCTGAGCAAAAGTTAAAGTACTTAGTGATACAAACATTCCAAGGGTAAAGATTAATTTTTTCATTGTTATAAATTTTAAATTGTTTAATTTTTTATTTGTTTTGAAAAATAATTCTAAATATCGTGCCATAAAGATAGTAACACTATGGTTTAGTATGATTATTTTTGTCAAATTTAACAAAATTTAGAGATTAGCAATACATAGACAATGGAAATTTCAAAAACATATAATTCAGCGCAGGCAGAAGAAACTTGGTATCAGTACTGGTTGGATAAAAAATTCTTTAAATCGACTCCGGATCATAGAACTCCTTATACCATTGTGATTCCGCCTCCCAATGTAACGGGGGTTTTACATATGGGACACATGCTTAATAATACCATTCAAGATGTATTAATTCGTCGTGCGCGTATGTTAGGTTTTAACGCTTGTTGGGTGCCGGGAACGGATCATGCGAGTATTGCAACTGAAGCCAAAGTAGTGGCTTTATTAAAAGAACAAGGAATTAACAAAGCTGATTTAACTCGAGAAGACTTTTTAAAACATGCTTGGACTTGGAAAGAAAAGTATGGTGGAATTATATTAGAACAACTCAAAAAGCTTGGTGCAAGCTGCGATTGGGATAGAACTAAATTTACCATGGATCCGGCAATGAGCGAGGCTGTGATTGATGTATTTATTGATTTATACAATAAAGGGCAGATATACCGCGGTGTTCGTATGGTAAACTGGGATCCTGAAGGCTTAACTGCCGTAAGTGATGAAGAGGTAATCCATAAAGAAGCTCAAAGTAAATTAGTATACGTAAAATATCAAATTGAAGGTACTCAGGAATTTATCACAATAGCTACTACTCGCCCTGAAACCATTATGGGAGATACTGCTGTGTGTGTTAATCCAACGGATGAGCGCTATGCTCATTTAAAAGGAAAAAGCGTTATTGTTCCAGTTGTTAATCGTGTAGTACCAATTATTTTTGACGAATATGTTGATAAAGAATTTGGAACAGGAACTTTAAAAGTAACGCCAGCCCACGATATCAATGACTTTAATTTGGGGCAAAAACATAAATTACAAACCATCGATGTGCTAACTCAAGCAGGGAAAATTTCTGAAGCAGTTGGAGCGTACGTTGGAATGGATCGTTTTGCCTGCCGTAAACAAATTATTAAAGATTTAACGGAGCAAGGTTTAGTTGTTAAAGTAGAAGATATTAAAAATAAAGTTGGGTATA
>JANXRU010000240.1 GCA_025356715.1 Bacteroidota bacterium | reverse complement strand
GATACCCGTTTTGATAGGGTTTTACAAATTACGGAATCTCCTAAAATGATTACTGAAATTGAACTATTTGCAAAAGATAGTTTTGTAATTATTGCAGGAAGTTCTTGGCAAAAAGACGAAGAATTATTAGTTGAATCTTATTTATTATTGAAGAAAAAATATGCTCATGTTAAATTAATTATTGCCCCGCATGAAGTTGATGAAAATAATATAGAACGAATTAAAAGTTTATTAATAAAGAATCAAATCGAATTTAATTTGTTTTCAGATAATTTATCAAACTATAATCATTCGGTTATAATTTTAAATGCAATAGGATTTTTATCTTCTATCTACCAATACGGATCGGTTTCTTTTATTGGTGGTGGCTTTAATAATGGTATTCATAATTTATTAGAACCATCAGTATTTGGATTACCGGTACTATTTGGTCCTAATTTCAAGAAATTTAATGAGGCGTTTGATCTTATTCGCTTAAAATCAGGGTTTGTAATTCAAAATGTAGAAGACTTAAATAATCAATTTATTTTTTTTATAGAGAATCAAAACGAGTTACGGCTAGCATCTAAAATTGCAAAAAGTTACGTTGTAGATAATTCAGGAGCAACCATTAAAATTGTGAAATGTATTAATGAGTATTTAAAAAGTAAATAAAAATAAAGAGGCTCGTTTTCACGAACCTCTTTATTTTTATATTTTTTTGAAATCTATTATTTTAACTCATTTGCTTCTTTAGGAGCCTCATCTTTTACTTTCTTAGATTGATTTGCAGCTTTCTCTTTTTCTAATTGTTCTGGTGTTAAAATTGCTTTTACACCCTGACGGTAGGTCTTACGAATTGCTTGGATTTCTGATTTCTCAATTTCTTTTTTATCAGCTTGACCTTTGTATTTTTCTTTAACAACGTCAATATTTTTTGAACGTGTTAAAGCTAAATTATAAATTTTCGGCTTTTGGTCTTCTGTTAAAGTAACCGTTGCATTTAATTCATCAACACTTCTCTGAGCATGTTGTTCTGGAGTATGTTGTTTTTCGTGTTTACTTGCTTGTTTAGACTCAGTCGTCGTTTTTGTTTCTTGAGCATTAGATGCAGTTGTTATTGCAAATAAACAAGCTGCCATTAGAATTACTTTTTTCATAAGAGATTGATTTAGGATTATAGTTTTAATTTATGAATAGACGTTGCAAAGTAAAATTGGTTTAAAGTATGACTGTAAAAATAACTTAAAATAATTGTTATGATGTTTGTTTTAAGTTAAAAAACATTAATACTGTACTTTTGGTATAATCCCTCTAATTCCCATATCTACTGGTGTTTCTCCATTTTCTGGTTGATAATAGCCGTCAGTTGTAAGGTCAAGCCATTCGAAACTTTTATTTGTTGAAACGGATACTGTAATAATTATATCTTGAGTTTCAGTTCCAGTTATTGTTAAATTTTGAGCTACACTAGCTGTATTCGTAAACACTGAGGTAACTACACAACTACCGGCTGGTACAGGCGAATTTGTAAAGTTTGGATTTACTACTGTTGTTGATCCCGCAGGAGGTTGGCCGTCAGCCATATAATACCCATATCCAGCGATATATGTTTCGAAACCCCAATACCCTTGTAAATGATTTACATAAGCGCCGCCAACACTTGCGGATGGAATAATGTTTTGACTTTTAACTTTGTATTTTTCAACATACGTTTTATAGCCTAAAAATGAAGCAATAGTGCCTGTTCCAATATGATTAGCGGTTGGTAAAGCATTAGCTTTATAAGGAATATCATAGTTTTGATAGGATAAGGAAAGACGTAACCATTTATAGGTACCAGCAGTTACCGAACTCAAAGGCGTTGAATAAAAGATCACATTTTCTCTAACAACAATAGATTGACTAAATTGTATAGCCGTAGTTCCTCCAACAGCTGTTTCAGGGGCATGGTATAAAACAACACCGGATCCTAAAGCGGTTAAATCATTTTGGGCTAACTCTATATAATGAGCCGCCATTTTATTGAATACGGGGCAATAAGCACCATGTCCAGAAGGAATAGTTGGATTTGGGTTTCCAAAATTATCCAATCTAACTTGAGTTGAATCGAATTTAAATTTAAAAATTAAACGTGGCCCAGTTCCAGTTGGTGTCCAAACTGAATCAGGTTCTCCATAAGGAACTGCAGCAGTTGTTGAAACTGGCGGAGTAGGGGTAGGATCGACAGGATCTTCCTTTTTTTTACAAGAAAAAATAATGATTCCAATAATAAATGCAGAAAATAAATATTTTAATTGTAAATGTCTCATAGTCGTTTTTCGTTAATAATAACGAAGATAGTACTTTTTATCATAAAAAAATCTCTCTATTGTTGTAGAGAGATTTTTAATAAAAAATTAAAAATGAGATTAATCAGCTAATACAGCTCGGGAAATTACAATACGTTGAACTTCACTAGTTCCTTCATAAATTTGAGTAATTTTTGCATCACGCATTAAACGTTCTACATGGTATTCTTTTACAAAGCCATAACCACCATGTATTTGAACAGCTTCTGTTGTTACCCACATAGCAGTTTCAGAGGCAAATACTTTTGCTTGAGCACCTTCTTTTTCGCAAGGTAAACCTTGGTCTTTTAACCAAGCAGCACGGTATATTAATAACCGGGCAGCCTCAATTCGGGTTGCCATATCTGCTAACTTAAATTGTATAATTTGATGTTGTGAAATTAATTTACCGAAAGTTTTACGTTCTTTAGTATAAGCTAATGCTAATTCATAAGCACCACTGGCTATTCCTAATGCTTGAGAAGCAATTCCAATGCGTCCTCCACCTAATGTTTTCATAGCAAACTTAAATCCAAAACCTTCTTCACCAATTCTATTTTCTTTTTGAACTTTTACATCAGTAAACATTAATGAATGTGTATCACTTCCTCGAATTCCTAATTTATTTTCTTTAGGACCAACAACAAAGCCTGGCGCACCTTTCTCAATAATCAAGCAATTAATTCCTTTATGTCCTAATTCAACATTAGTTTGAACCATCACTAAATAAAACGAAGCAGTACTACCATTCGTAATCCAGTTTTTTGTGCCATTAACCAAGTAATGATCACCTTTGTCAATACCAGTTGTTCTTTGCGAAGTAGCATCACTACCAGCTTCTGGTTCTGATAAGCAGAAGGCACCTATAATGTGACCTTGAGCCAAGGGTACTAAATATTTTTGTTTTTGTTCTTCAGTTCCAAAATGCTCTAATCCCCAACAAACTAAAGAGTTATTTACACTCATTACCACACTTACTGAAGCATCAACTTTTGAAATTTCTTCCATAGCTAAAACGTAAGATATGGCGTCCATTCCACCACCACTATATTTAGGGCTAACCATCATTCCTAAAAAACCAAGCTCTCCCAATTTTTTAATTTGTTCAGCAGGAAATTTCTGAGTTTCATCTCTTTCAATCACGCCTGGTTTACATTCGTTTTGTGCAAATTCACGTGCTGCACTTTGTATCATTAATTGCTCTTCGGTTAATTGAAATTGCATGGGTTAGGAGATTTTAATTTTTAATAAATTGTGTTGCAAAAGTAGAAGATATTTCCGTTATAACACCATTTACATTGAAAATGTTCACCAGAAATTTTAATTTTTAAGTTCTTAAAGTAATTGAACTGTAATCTCTAAAAGATTAAATTATTTCTCGTACAATTTATGTATAAGACTCGGTAATTGTTTGACAGCAAAAACTTCTTTCATTTTAGCTCGCGCATCATACGCAGGTGTTCCGAAAAATATTTTCCCCGCAGGAACGTTTTCTCCTACACCACTTTGTGCTTGAACGGTAGCGCCATCGCCAATAGTAATATCACTTGATATTCCAACCTGACCCCATAACGTAACATTATTACCAATTCGACATACTCCAGCAATGCCAACGTGAGCAGCAAAAAGGCACATTTCACCAATAGTTACATCATGTCCAATGTGTACTAAATTATCAATAATGGTTCCTTTACCAACAATGGTATCAGCAGTTACTCCCTTATCAAAGGTGCAGTTTGCGCCAATATGTACATTATCTTTAATAATTACTTTTCCGCATGTTTGTAATTGTTCGAAATGTGTTTTTCTATTTTTGAAATAAAAACCATCAGAGCCGATAACCGAACCTGCATGAATGACCACATGATTCCCTATTTCACAATTATCATAAATAACCACATTAGGGTGTAAAATGCAATTATCGCCTATCGTAACATGATTACCAATAAAACAGCCAGGCATAATAACCGTATTTTTTCCAATTTTTGCCGTGTTGCTTATAGGTTGCAAAGAATAGTGCTTTGGCTGAAAGTGTTGAGTTAATTGATTAAAAGCAGTGAATGGTTCGTTATGTATGATAAGGGCTTTACCGTCAGGGCAATCTACCTTTTTATTAATAATAATAGTTGTAGCTTCAGATTGTAGCGCTTTATCATAATATTTTGGATGATCAACAAAAACAACATCTCCCGATTCCACACAATGTATTTCGTTAAAACCGGTTATAAAATGCTTTTCTGGACCTATAAATTCTGCATCAATAATTGTTGCAATATCTTTTAAGGAAGTTGGTGAAATTCGCATATAATCAAAAATACTTTTTTTAAAGGTAGAATTTTTATTAATATAATTTGTCATTTAATGCTAAGTTTTAAAGGTTTAATAGATTATTCCTATTAAATTCTTTTAATTATATTTGTGTTTATGATTAAGTACTTTTTCACATTGCTATTTTGCATTTGTTTTGTTATTAAAAGCAAAGCTCAAGTGCTTAATGCCGATGCTGGTCCTTATAGAACAGTTTGTAATAATTCTAATGTAATTTTAGGAGGCGCGCCAACCGCAACTGGAGGGGTTCCTCCTTACACATACAGTTGGCAGCCTAGTAATTTTTTATCTGCCAATAATGTGTCTAATCCTTCTGCTTTAGGTATCAATCATGATACGTGGTATATGGTAGTTGTTACCGATAATGCAGGAAGATCTGATACTTCTTACGCACATATTGGAATTGATTTGATTTTTACTTTTG
This sequence comes from Bacteroidota bacterium, assembly GCA_025356715.1. Next base: position 3,472 of record JANXRU010000240.1, on the reverse strand, counting down.
GTGCAGGTATTGATACGGGTTTTTGTTATGGTCAAACAAATGGGATACAAATTGGAGATTTGAATAATGCAAGTGCAAGTGGGACTTTTACATTTTCTTGGATCCCATCTACAGGCTTAAGCAGCGCTAGCGCTCATAATCCAATTGCCACACCATCAGTTTCAACCCTGTATACCTTAGTGGTAAATGATGGCCTATGTCCAAATAACGTTTCTCATGTTAAAGTTACTCCATTTATTCCTCCTTATGCAGATGCAAGTAATGATACAACCATTGATGAAAGTGCAACAATAACCTTGCATGGTTTAGGTGGGTCAATATTTTGGTGGCAACCAGATTATAATCTTAAATATGGGAATTCTGCAAATGCGGATGTTTGGCCAATAACATCAACTACTTACACTTTATATACAGAGGATTCTCATAAATGTTATAGTTCAGATACAGTAAGAATAACAGTTATTCCAGGAGATGTATTGTATTTTTACTCAGCCTTTACCCCCAATAATGATGGAGATAATGACCACTTTTATATAGGTAATGTAGAGAAATTTCCTGACAACAATCTTAAAATATATAACAGATATGGTAAACTAATTTATAGCGCCACAAATTATTTAAATGATTGGAATGGCACCTATTTAGGAAATTATGTTCCAACAGGCGTATATTATTACATTTTTGATACAGGGGCAGACAAAAAATATAAGGGATCTGTTACAATTTTGAGGTAAGTTGATAACTTATTTTCTTAGTTTTAAGTTTCATTATACTACATTCACTCAGTTAAAGTTTAGACTCACACATTAATCTTCTTTCTAAACGGGTTTAATTAAATATTAACATTTGATAATAATAATCTATCAAAAAAATGACATATTTTTGTCATTATTGCATTCCTAACTTGGAAAAGAACTCTGTTAACTAAACAACCTATGATTTCGACATTCAAACTCTTTATTTGCATCAGCTTTATATTTTTATTTTTTTCAGTAAATGCTCAAAGTAGATCAGAAAAAAGTGCTTTAGCAAAAGAAACGAATAAACTTTATTATTATCAATTTGAAGGGCAGTTGACTCCCGAAATGTCTGAAATATTGAGAAATGAGGTGTTAACAATGCAGTTTGTTACAGAATCAAAGATAGAATATAAAGCAGAAAAAGCAGCTGGACAAATACGAGTATTTACAACTGAGAAATATACAAATAATGATACTGAATTTGAATTTAGTATCTATAATCTAAAAGAACTACTTATTAAATACAATTTATTTCCTTCGGTTTATAAATCGGAAGTCATATCTAAATAATTCTTTCTCTTTATAATTGTTTCAACCCCCCTCATTTTTATGCAAAAAATTTACACGATTTTAATTATATTATGTTGCTTTAAGGCCTCTTTTTCACAATCTGATAATTGTTCTGCCGCTGTATCATTAGCAGTTTCCGCAACTTGCTCATCTCCAGTTTCAGGTTCTACAGCTGGATTTACACAAAATATCGCTGGCTGTGTTGGTAATGCAGATGATGATGGTTGGTATAAATTTGTTGCAACAGCCACCTCACATTCTATTACAGTTACAGGGTCTGCCTCTTTTGATGCTGTGCTAGAAGTGTTTTCTGGAGCTTGTTCATCTTTGGTTTCCCTAACATGCATGGATAATACGTTTAGTGGACAAACAGAATCGATTAGTTTAACTGGATTGAGTATAGGAACAACGTATTATGTTAGAGTTTTTAATTATGGTGTAGGTTCAGGTTCTAGTACATTTACAATTTGCTTAACCAATCCTCCTCCGGCACCCGCTAATGATGCATGTGTTAACGCAATAAATTTAACTGTAAATGCTGGTTGTGTTACAACGGCTGGAACTGCATATGGCGCAACACAATCAATGGCAGGATGCTCTGGCACAGCGGATGATGACGTTTGGTATAAGTTTACTGCGAACAGTTACACTCAAACTATTACAATGGCTGGATCTGCTAATATGGATGGGGTAGTTGAGCTTTTTTCAGGAACCTGCGCTTCTTTAGTTTCATTAAATTGTCAGGATGCGACTTTTGCAGGAGGCATTGAAACTATTAATGCAGTTGGTTTAAATCCTGGTCAAGTATATTATATTCGTGTTTACGATTATTACACAGGAGCTGGTTTCCCATTTACTATTTGTGTAGCAGGAAATCCAATAGGTGGTGGGCAACCAAACGATAATCCTTGTACAGCAATACAATTACCAACAGTAACTTCTAGTTGTAATTATTTAACATTTTCTACAGTAGGCGCTACTAATACAGGGGCTGGGTTAGCACCAGTACCTGCAGGTTGTACCGGAGGAAGTGGTGGCGCTGGCGGATATGTAGCGGGATCATTAGATGTTTGGTTTAAAATTACTGTGCCGGCAAGTGGAGCAGTTTATATCACGCCAGAGCCTAATATGGGAGTTGGCTATATAACGGATGGATCTATGGTTTTATATAGTGGAGCATGTGGAGCATTAAGTCAAATTGCTTGTTCGAGCGATTATACGTTGTATCCTGGAGCTGCTAACGATTTATTACCTTATATAGCTGCCACAGGATTAACAGTAGGTTCTACTATCTATTTAAGATATTGGGCATTTGGAACAAGTGCGGGTAATTTTGGTATTTGTGTGCAGTCTCCAACAAATGATGATTGCGCAAATGCCTTATATGTATGTGACATTAATGGATATGCGGGTTCTACAAGTGCTGCTTATACTCCTGACAGACCTGGTACTGGTGCTGGGCAAATGTTTGCCAACAATGAAACACCTGCAGGAGTTAATCAAATTAATGGTGTTAATACCTGTGGCGTTTTTGGTTATTATCCTAATTGTCCTGCTACGATTGCTGGACCATATTCTTCACCTGCTATTGATGTGAATATTGAAAACAACTCTTGGATTAAATTTACGGCTGCTAATACTATAGCTAATTTAAGAGTTACCGTTGGTAATTGTTGGGTTGGTAATTATCCAAGCGGAGGTATTCAAATGCAGGTATTTTCTTCAACGGGTTGTAATAATTTTGTACCCGTATCAAGTTTTAAAGAGGGTTCTTCCACATTTACCGTTACAGCAAATGGTTTAACAGTTGGTAGTGATTACTATTTAATGGTTGATGGTTACGCTAAAGATATTTGTAATTATGTGATTCAAGCCCTTGATGGCGTTGCCTTTCCTGCTATTAAAGCTTTACCTGATTCTGTTTGTCCTGGGTATTCAACTGTGTTAACAGCACCCAATGGAGCGTCTGCATACGAATGGTTCCCTGGAGGACAAACTACTCAAACTATTTCTGTAACTCCTGGTTCTACACAAACATTTACATGTATAGCAAGTGGTGTTTGTGGTTATAAACAAACCTTAACGAAACAAATTATTGTAAAACCATTACCTGTAGTTGCAATTAACAGTGGTGCTATTCTAACAACTTGCGGAACTCAAAC
>JANXRU010000226.1 GCA_025356715.1 Bacteroidota bacterium | reverse complement strand
ACTAAATTAGACCTATTTGATACCTAGGGGGCTTCGCTTACAGAAATTAAAATACAGTTCAATAAAATCAACCTTCTTAAAAGGTTCAAATATTAATTTGTACTTTTATCGGACAACAATGATTATTTAGCATTATACTTTTAAGTATAAGTTCAAAAATAGTTGGACAAACTCCTTATTATAAAATAATAGGTGATTCTACGAAATGGTATGTTTTCGGCTTTGTTTTCGGAGTAAAAGCTTCAGGAACTTATAGTGGAACTGATAATTCTGTGAATTATTTAAAACAGATAAATTAAAGATAGTTTTATTCCAGAAATTGATTTCTTAATTTCTATTTCCCTCTTTTTCCTAGAATCCAAAATAGCAATACTGGTAGTAGAAAAATATCTGCTATAACTGCGATGATAATAGTAATGCAAATTAAAAATCCAAAATAGAATGTGCTTTGAAAATCACTAATCATTAAACTTACAAAGCCTCCCATTAATATAAAGGTGGTTAATATAATTGGTTTACCAGTTTCAAAATAAGTTCGTTTAAAGGCATACAAAAGAGATTTCCCATAGCCTAATTCAATTTTTAGCCGAGATATAAAATGAATCGTATCGTCGGTTGCAACACCAAATGCGATGCTAAATACTAAAGAAGTAGCTGCTTTTAATTCGATACCTGCAAAACCCATGATTCCAGCAATGATTAACAGGGGAATAAAATTAGGCAAAATAAATACTAATACCATTTTCCAACTACGATGCAAAAAATAAGTAAGAATTCCGATAACTATAATAGAAAATAAAAATCCTTGAATCATGTTGTTTACCATATATTCATTGTTTCTATCTATTAGGTGCGCAGCCCCTGTAATTTTAATCTCTATATCTTGTTGATTGATGTTTTGTTTTAAAAATTCTTGAAATTTTTTATTACGTTCATTAATTACAATACTTCCTATATCAGCTATTTTCCCATTAATACGAGCGTAATGACCATCAATTGTAATAATACGCTTGATATCTTTGTTTCTTTTATTGGAGATTAATTGTTTTTTAATTAAGACATAATCTTCTTTATTTGGAAAAATATCTGGTCCAGATGTTTCGTCATTTAATGCTTTATTAATAGTTTTTACAAGCATTGCAGGTGAGTACATAAACCCCGCTTGATATTCTTTTTTTAAATATTCATCTATCGAATTAAGCTGTTTCATTATATCATAATCCCAAACAGTTTTGTTCTTATTTTTTATTTCAACAGCTAATTCTAAAGGGCGAACTCCACTATAATGTTTTTCAAAAAAATAAAAATCTTGTTTTATTTTTACTCTATCTGATAAATCTTCTAATAAAATATTGTTGACTTTAATATTATATATGCCAACAACAGATAATGCAACAAGTAAACACGAAGCTATAAAAATGGTTTTTTGATGTCGTAGGATCCAAAATAAAACTGTTCGCATAATAGTGTAAGTCTTGTTATCGTGGCTATGAATGGCAACTAACCTTTTTGGTGTAAATAAATAGAGTAACGCAGGAAGTAAGGTGTAGCTTAGAACAAAAGCTATAACTATTCCAATAGATGTATAAATTCCAAAATCTTTAATTGGTTTAATAGATGAAAATAACAATGACAAAAATCCGACAACGGTTGTAATAAGAGTTAAAAAGGTAGGGAATCCAACTTCTTTTAAAATGAGCGGATAGATTTTTAATCGCTCTGTTCCTTTTGATAGCTCTTCAAAATATTTCGAAAAAAAGTGAACTACGTCACTCATACCAGCAATGAAAATCATTGTAGGCAACATCACTGTCATAATATCTAATGATTGACCAAGCATTGCCATAATTCCTAACGTCCAAAAAATTGAAATAATTACTATAGTCATTGGAACTAAAACACCATATAAGGAGCGAAATGATAGCCAAAGAAATAACATAACCAAACCAAAAGAAATTGCTAAAAAATATACAAATTCGCTTTGTAAATTTTGCAAATAAACATCTTGAGCAATAATTCTACCTACAAAATGAACGTCGTCGAAATGATATTTTTTAAATGACTTTTCAATATTTCTAGCTAAACTATCTGATTTTACTTTAGATAAACCTTCATCTGTTTTTATAAAAATGGAAAGCGATTTAGCATCAGTAGGAAAAAACGAACCAATTAATTCGGGAGTATTATAAATGTTTATGCTATCTTCTTGATATAAACTTTCATCTTCAATATGCAGTAAACGCTTTTGTACAGGCGCTAAGCCACTCAAAGAAATGTTTTTAATATTGGTTGGAGAAATAACACGATCTGTGTAACGAATTTCCTTTAACTCATTTGATAAGTCTTGAACTTTTAGTAAAAAATCTTTTTCAAAGATTCCTTTTTTATTTTCAATTCCTATTAATACAAATTCATTATCCCATTCAAAGCGATTTCTGTGTGTTTGATATATCTCTAATTCGTTATCCTCATTTGGAAAAAAAGCTTCAAAGTCGTAATTGAATTGTATTTTTTTTATTTGAAAAGCACATAAAATAGTAAAACTAATAACTACTAACAGTACTATATAACTACTTGATTTTTGGGAAACTTTCATTATTTTACCATTGAGTATCTATTAAGTAAATAATAGAACCAATAACACCTGCACTTAGTTCAAGCTCTCGCTTATTTATTTTATCAAACGTATCATCTGCTGTATGATGATAATCAAAATATTTTTGACCATCAGGCTGAAAGCCTAATAATGGCACACCCAATTTTTTTAAAGGCGCAATATCGGCACCGCCGCCACCAGCTTCAATATATTGTACAAAATAAGGGTTCAACAAATTTTTCCAAGCAAGTACTTTTTTATAGGACCCATTAATCGTATCACAACTTACACCTCGTGGAGAGAAACCACCAGCATCACTTTCTAAGGCAGCAATATGTTTTAAATTATTTTTCTTTGTATCTTCTAAATAAGCCCTTCCCCCTGCTCCACCATTTTCTTCATTCATAAAGGCTACTGCACGAATTGTATGTTTTGGTTTAATGTTTTGTTTTTTAAATAATGCTAATATCTCAATACCTTGAACAACTCCAGCACCATCATCATGTGCACCTTGACCATTATCCCACGCATCTAAATGCCCGCCAGCTAAAATAATTTCATTTGGTTTTTCTGATCCCTTAATTTCACCCACAACATTAAAAGATGGTTCATCTTTAAGCATATGACAATTCGTTTTCAAATTAACTTTAAGCTTCGGGTTTTCATTTAATTCTTTGATTAATTTATCAGCACCTATAAAACTAATAGCGAAGCATGGTATTTTTATTTTACATATACTTGTATCATATCCCATTGCCCCAGTGTGAGGGAAATCGTTAGCGATAGAACTCATACTTCTAACAATTGTCGCAACTGCTCCGTATTTAGCGGCATTAGTAGGTCCAGACCATCTGTACTTAACAGTTTCTCCGTAACATGTTCCTGTGGATGTTTTACGATGATCAAAAAAGACATTGTAAAAAACAATCTTTCCTTTAATTTTTTCTTCTCCAAATTTTTCTAGTTCTTCGAAACTATTAACAACAATAACTTCTGTATTTAATCCATTCTTTGGTGAAGATACAGAACCCCCTAATGCACAAACGGAATAAGATAGTATTTTTTTATTTTTCGAATTTATAGTTGTACAAACTTCCTTTTCGCCTCTAACCCAATGAGGAACGATGCAAGGTTGCAGGTAAACAGTATCTGCTCCAGCCTCATACATAGCCTTTTTAGCCCAAATCACAGCTTGCGCAGCTTGCGGCGAACCACTTAATCTACCGCCAATTTTAGTGGCTAAATACTCTAAATTGCTATAACATTTACTCTCTGTTAAGTAATAATCAAATATTTTTCTTAAAGAAATACTATCGGATTTTTGAGATTTAACATTAAATGAAATAATTAATAAAAAAAATGTGAAATAGTTTAAGTGCTTCAAATTCATAATTTAAGGTGTGTATAATGATTATTAACTATTATTTTTAAATATTCTTTTACACTAAATATTTTGTCTTCTAATTTTAATCGCTTCAGCAAAAGTAATATTATGTATTTTAGAGTCCAGCCAAGCATAAAAATTAAAAAACTCCAAGGCATTTTTTTCATATTTATTTTTAAAAACTACCTCCAACTCTTGCTTGAATTTTATATAGGTATCCTTTTGTTTGCCTTCTTTTTTAGAAAGAGCTATTTTTTTATAATAATCTAGAAAAACCATTTCAAATTTATACTGTTTTTCTTGTTGGCCAAAAAATCTTACTGTTGATTTGTAGATATATGATATCAAATCATCATTTCCTAATTCGAAATGAATAATTAAGTTGATGAGTTTACAAATACGAATATTATCTTGCCTTAAATCATCATAATTTGTATTTATAATTTTATTAAGCCAATGCAAAGCTTTATTATAATCGCCAACTCCGAAATACACCATACTTATGGCATGATAAATCATCACTAAATCTTCGTCATTAATTTTAGTTTCGTATTTATCTAGCCCCTTAATTACATAAGGAATAATTTTGGTTGCGTTTTGATGCTGCCCAATAAATGAGTACAACATCATTTCAGTAATGTAAGATTGAGTAAAAATGGCAATTTGTAAATCTGTTGCTTTAAACATTTCTGTTAAAGTGAGTGATTTCAATTTATCAATCATCTTAAAGCCATCATCATATTGTTTTTTTATAGCGAAATAACGAATTAAATAGCCGTGTGCATTAATATAAAAGTTTGGCATTTCAGTAATTAATTCTGGTTTATTTTCCATCTCAATTACTAACTCAGAAAACGCGCTATTTACTTCATCCATTTCATTTAGAAGTCTATTTGCTAAACCAATCGTAAACAAATAAACGACCGATGCCTTTTTAGATAAAAAGTTTGTAGTTTCATTTAATCTTTTAGATTCTTTTATAATTTCAGTAATTTCTTTAACATCCTCTTTATTTCTAGCTATCATCAATTTAGAAGACAATCTATTTAATTTAGAGCACTGAACCTCATACGCCGAATAGTTTTCAATTTTATTAAAAACAATATTTTCTTCATTAATTAAATCGTCTATTGTATTATAATTAATAACTCCAAAATGAGCTTCCATATCAATCAATACCTTCTCCAATTCAACTATTTCCAATAAACTATAAAATAATTCATAATCATGAGCTCTTTTTTTAAGTAAACTCAACTGCTTTCGCGCTTGCTTGTATAAAGATTTATTAAATAACACTTGTATGTTTTTTATTTCTTCATCAATCATGGCACTTGCAATATTTTCCTGTCGATGTTGCCTTAAACACTTTAAGATATGATGAAGAAGCTGATTTTTTTCAGACGCAAAATGTTGAACAAATACATCGTTACTAAAATGATTTTTCACATTTTCTTCATCATATACATCTTGTTTTTGTATATAATTATAGAGCTTGATGTAGTTTTTTTCACCTTGCTGAAGTGAAGATTGTAATCTAAATATATGTTCTTCCTCGGAAGATAAAGACTTTAATAAATCAAATAATTGGTTTGTTGGTTTCATAATAAAAATAATTTAACGTAGGAATATCGTTTATCAAATAACAAATTTTAAAAATTTAATTTAACCACGCTTTAGCATATTTTTTTTGTAATAAAATTGGCATCTGAATTCCTGTAACTTTAGATTCAATATAGGCTTCAATTTCAAAATAAAATGTCACATTTTTTTCATGCGAATCTTCCATTATTTTTTCTAAATCTTTTTTGAAACTTAAAAACACCTCGTTTTCAGAAACATTCTCTTTTAAATTAGATAGTTTTTCAAAATATACCAATATCAATTTTTCTGTTTTAAAAAACGAAACAGGTGTTTCATAATATTTTTTTATAGTTGCAATAATATAATTCAATTGCTTAAAGTTACCTAATTCATAATGCAATCCAATATTTATTATTCTAGCAAATGATTGTAAATCCTCACGTAATAAATTATTGCCCTCGCTTAAAATAAGAGAAATATAGTATTGAGCCTTTGAATAATTTCCAAAATAAGTATTCATAATAGCAATATTATAATAGAAAACTAATTCTTCTTCTTTATTAATTTTCCCTTTGTATTCAATTAATCCTTTTTCAATTTCTACAACATTTTCTTCCGCTTCTTCTTGTCGCCCACTATTGGTATTAATCATCAACCTTCCATTCATTGTTGATGTAAATATTTTCAACTGTAAATCCGTTGCACTAAATGCTTTAAGTTTTGCTTTTTCCTCAAGTTGTTTTACTCGCAAATTACATGTTTTATATTTTTTTTCTTCATAAGCAATATTTATTAAATTATTTAAAGTAGTTAAATACCTATTTGGCATTTCTTCAATCAACTCTGGATGCTGATCCATTAAATCAAGCAGCAGTTGACACTCTGTTTCTCTACTTTGGTTATCTTGGCATCTACAAAATAAAATAGATCTACAATGATGATAAATTATAAGCGCTTTAGTTGATTTAATTATTTTTTCGTTTTTTAATAACGGCGAATTTAAATAAGAGTCAATTACCTTTAAATCTTCATCCGTTTTTGCTTTATTTTTTTGCCTGGTATTCAAATTAATTTTAGAATACAATAAAGTATAAGTACTAAGATTTTTTGCTTTCTCAATCACATCTAATTCTTCCTTCACTAAGTTTTCTATAGTATTATTTTTTACGTTAAATTGAATTTCAATCGAAATAAGAAGTTTTTCTAATCCGATTAACTCCAAAATATAATGAAAACGCTCGTAACGATAGGATTCTTGCTTTTGTTTATTTAATATTTTGCGACATTGTTTATATTGAGCTTTATCAAATAAATTCAAAATATTTGTTATCTCGTCTTTTATAAGAAAGGAAGCGCTACTTTCTGCATGGAAAGATCTTAAGCACTTCAATATAAATGAATATAAATTAGCCGAAATTTCTTTAGACACTTCATTTATAGATTCATTAAATGAACTTCTTACTTCAAAAAATTCTTGTTTAAATTCCTGCTCCAATTCTAATTTATTAAAAAAAGCTAATTGGTTTGCTGGCAAATTAAGTGCAGTCGCATTTAATTTTAAAAACCTTTTTTCTGATTTTGAAAGTGATTTTACTAAATCAAATAAATCTCTATTAGATATTAAATTCATATTAAGAATACAATTGAATGATGTTAATTATAGAACTCCTAAATTACTACACTAATGTAGTAATTTTTGATTAATTTTAAAATTAAATTATTTTATGTTATAGTCTTGTTGCAACCAACACAAAAACGAGTGAGGTTAGCATGCTAAACCATATGATGAATAAAAACAATGTTAACCATATGAAAAACTGTTTAATTGCCTTTATTTTAATTATTAATTCAAGTTTTGCGCAAGTTAGTCATTGCCAGAGTTTAAAAACCATGGGGATTAACACTACCCCATTATATTATTCTTCAGAAAATTTACGAAGCGACACCATCGATATTTTAAAATATAGCATCAATTTAGATATTACAGACTTTATTAATAAAAAAATATCAGGCAATACAGTTGTCCATTTTGCTCCTAAAATTAATGGGCAAAATCATTTAAGATTAGATTTACTAAAACTTCAAATTGACAGTATAAAACAAAATTCTACGATTTTGACTTACACTTATAATGACACTTTATTAAAAATAAATTTAATTACTGCATTAAACACTACCGATACAAGTGATGTTACTGTTTATTACCATGGTATACCTCAAGGTGATCCATCAGGCTGGGGTGGTTTTTCGTTTAGTGGAAATTACGCCTACAATTTAGGTGTGGGTTTTGGCGCAAAACCTCATAATTACGGCAGGGTATGGTTTCCTTGTTTTGACAACTTTGTAGAAAAATCAACCTATGAATTTAATATTACTACGGATACCACTAAAAAGGCTTATTGCAATGGCCTATTAATAAGTGACATAAAATCTGGAAATAAACGAACTCGAAATTGGATATTAAATAAAGAAATCCCATCATACTTGGCCTCCGTTGCGGTTGCAGATTACGCTCAAATAAACTGGTCTGTTAATTCGGCAAATGGGCCATTGCCTATTATTTTAGCAGCGAGAGCATCTGATACGATCTCATTAAAAAATGGATTTGTTCATTTACCAAATGCTATTTTAGGATATGAAAATTATTACGGTCCTTATGTTTGGAACAGGGTTGGCTATTGCTTAGTTCCCTTTAGTAGTGGTGCGATGGAGCATGCCACTAATATTGCATATCCTGTTTCAGCAACAAGTATTGCGTATGAATCCCAAATTATGGCGCATGAATTATCGCATCATTGGTGGGGAGATTTAATGACCTGCGAAACTCAAGAAGATATGTGGCTTAATGAAGGAATGGCAAGCTACAGCGAACGATTGTTTTTAGAATGGACCTATAATTATGCTAAATATTTGGCTGAAGTAAAACTAATTCATGATGACTTAATAAAATATGTACACATTAGCGAAAAAGGATTTCGAGCAATATCAGGCGTTCCATTTAACTACACTTACGGCGATCATGTTTATAAAAAAGGATCGGATGTTGCTCATACCTTGAGATCATACATGGGAGATGCCGCTTTCTTTAATGGGTTAAAATATGTGCTTCAACAAAAAGCCTATAAGAATATGAATAGTATTGAATTCAGAGATTTATTACAAACATCTTCTGGCCAAAATTTAACTGATTTTTTTAATAACTGGGTTTTAAACGGAGGCTGGCCGCACTTCTCTATTGATTCTGTAAAAACTACTGGTTCATCTGCACCCTATACCTCAACCGTATTTATAAAACAAAAACTACATGGTGCACCAATGTTATACACAAATGTTCCTTTAGAAATTACTTTTATGAATGCCGCTTGGTTAAAAGAAATCAAAACTATTTCTATGTCTGGGGCAGCGCAATCGTTTACGCTGCAAACAACGATATTACCCGTATTTGTCGGAATGAACGTCGATTCAAAAATTTCTGACGCCATTTCTTCAGAATTCAAAACCATAAAAACAGTTGCAAACGTTAATTACTCTTTAGGAAAATTGACACTACTTGTTTCTAACAAAGGCGCAGACTCTTCTTATATTCGAGTAGAACATAATTTAACGAAAGCTGATGCTATTAAAAATAATACGCATAATTTTAAATTAAACACTCAACACTATTGGAAAGTGAATGGAATTATTTCACCTGGTTTTTTGAGTAAAATAAGATTTAATTATGATGGTAATAAAACCACATCGGGTATTAGTTATTTAGACACTTGCCTAACAACGACAAATGGAGATAGTTTGATTTTATTGTATCGAAAAAATGCTGCTGATGATTGGAAAGAAGTAACAAATTACTCAAAATTCAAAGCTACAACTCGTACTGGATATTGCACTGCGGACTCATTTAAATTAGGCGAATACGTCTTTGCTAATGGGAAAAGCTCTGTTATTATTGGTTTAAATGAAAAAGTGAAGACAAAAGCAGAAATGATTATTTACCCAAATCCAGCCACTACCGAATTAACAATTAGCTTACAAAACTTTAAACTATCAAACGCTTATCATATTGACATCATTGATATGCAGGGTCGATTAATAAAACAAATACAAAATATCAATACGGAAAATACAATTAATATATCTGAATTTTCTAAAGCTCAATACATCGTTAATTATAGTTGACAAAAGTAAAATGATGGCTAGTCAACATGTTGTAATCGAATAGTTATCTATAGCACAATATGATGATTTAGCGATTTATTCGTAATTTTATTTTTTTTATTATACTTATTTTATGCAAACAATTATTGTAACAGGTGGAGCAGGCTATATAGGTTCTCACACAATTATCGAATTATTAAATCAAACAAGTTATAACATTGTTTCAATTGACAATTTTTCAAATTCTACACCAGCAACATTCGATAGAATTGACGCTATTACAGGAAAACGTATTCAAAATTTAAACGTAAACATTTGTAATCTCGAAGCGCTTGAATTTGCGGTTAGTTCTATCAAAAATCCTATTGGAATTATTCATTTCGCAGCATTCAAAGCTGTAGGAGACTCCGTGTCAAACCCACTTAGCTATTACCATAATAACCTTGAATCGCTTATTAATATATTGAAGATTTGTAAATTAAAAAACATTGACAATTTTATTTTTTCATCTTCTTGTTCTGTTTATGGTAATGTGGATGTATTACCAGTTACAGAAGAAACGCCTTTTGCATTAGCAGAATCTCCTTATGCGCATACCAAACAAATTGGCGAAGAAATTTTAATTAATTTCACTAAAAGCGAACATACATTTAAGTCTGTATTATTGCGTTATTTTAATCCCGTAGGAGCACATTTAACAGGTCTTAATGGAGAATTATCGAAAGATAAGCCCAATAATTTAGTCCCATTTATTACTCAATCAGCTGCTGGAATTTTACCTCCGCTAACAGTATTTGGTGGCGATTATGATACGCGTGATGGCTCGTGTATTAGAGATTATATTCATGTAAG
>JANXRU010000221.1 GCA_025356715.1 Bacteroidota bacterium | reverse complement strand
TCAGAGAAATCGCTATTAAGTTGTTTGGTTGCTAATGCATATAATTCAGCCTTTTTACGTTCTTCTGTTTTTAGTTTTTGAAATAAATCATTCGTAAATTTTACGAGTTTAGCTTTTTTCTGAACTGCTTCAGCCCAAAGCGTCACTTTTTTTTGTTCGTCTGTAGCAATTCTATTTACTAAATTATTAGTGTACCAAAGAGATGTAAAAACAATAATGATAGCTACTACAAAAAGTATCCATTTCCATTGTTGTTTTTTTGAATATATATTCATGTTTTGTGTAACTAAAAATAGATATTATATAACGCTATAACAAATAAGATATTGTTTTCTTTTTTACTAAAAAAATCTTCGTTAAAAAGGATAACCGATTCCAAAGTTAATAATCGTTGTATTTTTTATTGGATGTTTGTCAAACGTCCATCTATTATTTTCAGCATATTGAGGATCTCTAATTCTAACAGCAGCATCCAAACGGAACACAAAAAAACTAAAATCATATCTTAAACCAAAGCCACTTCCAATAGCAATTTCTTTATAAAATCGATGAACTTCAAAATTTCCATTCAATTTATTTGGATCTTTATTTATTGTCCAAACATTTCCGGCGTCGATAAACCATGCGCCATAAAATGATTTAAAAATATGGAATCTATATTCTAAATTGCTTTCAAGTTGTAAATCTCCGATTTTATCAAAACGTGCATCTGATCCTGAAGGATCGTAACTCCCTGGGCCTAAAGTTCTAGCTCGCCATGCTCTAATTCCATTTGGGCCACCGCTAAAAAAACTTTGTTCATAAGGTAAAACCGATAAATTCGCTAATGGTTTACCAATTCCTCCAGCAAAGCGATATACTAATTTCGCTAATTTTCTAATTTTAAAATAAAAACGGTAATCAAGTTCTAGTTTCAAAAATTGAGAAAATGGAGTGCCAAAAATGGAATACCGACCTAAGGTGTCTTTTGGCTGATTTGTAACATTATAAAAGCCTCTTAAGATTGATCCAGATGAACTTAATGCCATTTTTAAATACATGAGATTCCTTTTTTTTGGCATATTTTGATTATTGTATATAACTGATAATTTAGATAAAGTAGTTAAATGATCTTGAAATGAATTTAGTAGAAAATAGTCATTTGATTTTTTTAATGTTTCATTGTAGGTTTCTGTTAATTTCGCCTTCACAGTATAGGCTTCGAAAGGAACAACTTCATATGTAAACAATCCTTTACTATTTGTAAATCGAAAGCCATAAGAAATATTAGCGATTGTTCGATTGAATAGTTGACTTGATTGATAGTTCAACGACATGTTTAATATTGTTTTAGGTTGAGAAAAATAACGTTTTTCAGAAGCGTCTTTTTTGTAATAAAACAAAGTAAATGGGAATAAAGGTTTAGGGAAATAAACGCTTAATTCTGGTCCAAATTGAAATGTGTTAAAAATCTTTTGAATCTCAGTTAAATTGGCGATTTCATCAGCACTATTAACTGTTTTTTGGGCAGTGAGAGAACCTTTTAATTTTAATTCTAATAATTCGGCACCTTTAAACGTGTTTTTATTTTGAAAAACCAAACTACCTGCAACACCTAAGTTTCCTGAGGTATTAGTTCCCTCCACATCCATTGTTATAGATTGCTTTACAACTGGCTGGCAAATGATATAGCAATCTAACTTTTCTGAAGAGTAAGGATTCTTGACGAATTGCAAGAAAACGGATTTAAAAATTCTTAACGATGATAAATCTCTATAAGTTTCTTCTGCTAAGTTTTGTTGATATAATTGTCCAGAAGAAATAAAAATAGAGCGATATAAGTCTTTTCGTTTTATAGCTAAATCTTTGTTATGAAGGATAGATAAACCGTTAAAATAGGTTGTATCTTTCATATATATATCGGTTGCTTTTCCTTTAAAATCAGTAACAGTTTCTGGTATAACATAAACATTTCCGATGTATAAACGAGGATGATTTTTATAAACTAATGAATCATTTAAATTAGAAAAAGGCTCTGAGTATTTGTTTATAATTAAAGAAACGTTGACTTTATTACCCGCTAAATTTGTATCAACTAAGTACCGAACATATTCAGGAGCAAAATAATAAAATCCATTATTGAGTTGATTACTTGTGATTCGATCCCTTTCTTTTTGAAAAACAGCTTCATTATAAATGGAATTTTGTTTGATTAAACAAGTTGAGGTATCATTAAAAATAAAATATTCTAATAACGGGTCTTCAATTTGATAGGCAACAGAATTTATGGTGTAAGGTGTTGATTTGGTAACATTATAAAAAACTTTAGCACGTTTATTTTTTTTATCAACAACAACACTATCTCTCACTTTAGAATCAAAATAGCCATTAGAAAAAACATATTGCTGTATTTGATTCACCGTAATTCTGGTTAAAACCGTATCTAAAATAACAGGCTCTTCTCCCGTTTCCAATATACTTTCTCTTAAGGTTAATTTGTCTTTGTTTTTTAAATTAACTTGTTTTGTAGCTTTTCCTTTAGCAATCCGTTTTTCGTTTTTTGTTGTATTTCTAACGATTCGTTTTTCATTTATTTTATCATATCGTTTATTTCGTTTTTCCTTATAGGCAATCATTTTCTGTTTATCTACGGTATTGTATAGCCATAAATTAAATAGAAATAACTTTAGAAATTTATGATTTGGTTTTTGTCGGACAAATGCTTCCAAATTTGAATTTTCTAAATCCGTTCCATTATGCTTAATAGTATTTTTGCTAACCAAAAATTCGTTTTCGCCTAAATGTTTATTTATATTACAAGAGCTATTTGTAATTAGCACAAGAATACACCCACTTATCCATAAAGGTAAGTGTTTATTGAAAAAAGTAGTAATATATATCTTAAAGCTCAATTGTATTAATTACATTTATAGTTGGCTAATTTAGTCTTTAATAATGATTAGTAAAAACCAGATAAAGTATATTCAATCATTGCATTCTAAAAAAAATAGAGAGCAGGAAGGGTTATTTGTAATAGAAGGTTTAAAATTAGTGCTCGAATTTTTAAACGAAGGCTCTTTTGAAATAAAAGTTATTTATGCTACCATTGATTTTATTGAGTTTAACAAGCATATTCTTGAAAAATCAAGAATCGAAATCAATGAAATTTCTGAAGAAGAATTAAAGAAAATTAGTTTGCAAACTAATCCTAATCAAGTTTTAGCGTTAGTTAGATCTCAAAAACAACATTTAAACGTCGAATTATTAAATACAGAAACCACTCTTTATCTAGATGCTATTCGAGATCCAGGAAATTTAGGGACGATTATCCGAATAGCGGATTGGTTTGGGATTAAGCAAGTCATTTGTTCTCCTACTACAACAGAATTATATAACCCAAAAACATTGCAATCTAGTATGGGTGCAGTAATAAGGGTTAATGTGGTTTATTTGGAATTTGACAAACTACAATCTCATTTAAAAGATATACCTATTTATGGAGCTGTTTTAGATGGGCAAAATATTTATACCTCGACTTTAAAACATGGGGTTATTATTATTGGTAATGAAGCAAATGGTATTTCACAAGATATATTAAAACAAATAACACAACCAGTTACTATCCCTGCTTCATCTAACAACGGAAGTGAATCCTTAAATGCTGCTAATGCTTGCGGTATTATTTGCAGCGAGTTTTTCAGACAACTTAATTTTAAGTAAGACTAAAACTCTATTTCGTTATAGTTACTACTTTTATTTTATAATCTTAAAGAAAGCTATTTATTAAAATATTGATAATTAATTTCCATACTCCTAAATATTAACTTAGTTTTGTAAATACAAAACATTAGTGACATCTGAAATGCATACACAATCTCTATCATATGGTCAATCTTCAGGATTGGCAGATACCTTAGTTATTGAAGTGTCAGCAAGCTCGATCCAATTTTGTGAGCTGAAAAGCGAAACCAATTGTCCTGTTTATATATGTTCGTTTCCTTTTGATAATACTGTAGCTAAAAGCATATCAGATCAAATATTTTTGGCGATTAACCATTTTGGATTTTCGAAAAAATCATATAAGAAAGTATTAGTTAATGATGTGAGTTCAAACTTTACACTATGTCCAACCCCTTTTTATGAGTCAACAAATACGCGTGATTTGTTGGGATTTAATTGTGGCGATATTGGAAATGATTTAGTTTTAACCGACGAAATAAATACATCAATCAAATTAATATATTCAGTAAATGAATCCATAAAATCGGTGTTAGATAAATTATTTCCTCAACATCAACTAAAGCATAATAGTACATTATTGTCAAGGTTAATGCTTAATTCTGAAGAATTGACTAAAGAAAATATGCTTATTTACATTAGAGAGCACACTATCGAAATCATAGTTAAACAGAACCAACAATTACTATTAGTTAATCAATACGCCATTAAAACAAATGAGGATGTGCTATATTATATTCTATTTATTATGGAGCAGTATCAATTAAACCCTTTAACAGCTTTATTAAGTGTGATTGGCAATATTGAAGCGAATTCAGAATTAATGATCTCATTAAAAAAATATGTTAAACATGTCCGCTTGGGTACAGGGCATAAAACGCTTGATTGGCAGCATTTAACAGGTATGCCCCAACATTATAATTACACATTATTAAATAGATTATTTTGCGAATAATAGGCGGAACACTCAGAGGAAAAGTAATACAAGCACCTAAAAACTTACCCGTTAGGCCAACCACTGATTTTGCTAAGGAAGGATTATTTAATATTTTAAATAATCGCATTGACTTTGAAGATTGTTTAGTTTTAGATTTATTTTCAGGAACAGGAAATATTGCATTAGAGTTCGCTTCTCGAGGCGCTAAAAAAGTAACTGCAATTGATATGCACTCGCCTTGTTTGAATTTTTTAAGAGATACCGCTAAGATGTTTAAATTAAACTCGATTTTTACTGAAAGAGCAGATGTGTTCAAATATCTTGAAAAAGCTCATTCATCCTACGATATTGTTTTTGCGGACCCTCCGTATGAACTGCCAAATATTGATTCTATAAGTGATTTAATTTTTAAACATAATTTATTAAATGAAAATGGATGGCTTATTATTGAGCATGGTATTCAAACAAACTTAAGTGAAAAAAATTATTTTATAGATAGTAGAAAATACGGAAACGTAAATTTTAGTTTTTTTAGAAAAAGTGTGGATTAACATTTCTTTAGGTTATCATCTGTTTTATTATTGTAACTTATCTTATATTTGGCATTATATAAATATGCGTATTCTATTCATTCTTTTAACCTTTGTTTGTTTTAATGGCGTTTCACAAAACGTTACTATTAAAGGTAAAGCACATGCTTCACATATTGGAAAAGAAATTGTATTAAGTGATTATTCGGATTTTGTAACTTTTACGAAAACCAAGGAAAGTATTGATACGATTGATAAAGATGGTTACTTTGAATTAAAAATTCAAATACAAACAACAAAACCAATTTTAATTAGCATTAATAATCTGGTTGGAAAAATATACATTCAACCAAACTTTGTATATGGTATTTATTTTCCTCAAGCCGATTCTACGTTTAATAATGTAGAAGGAACTGAATCTAAAGCCAACATATCCGTTTATGGAAAAGACAGCACAGAATTAAACGCCTTGATTATTGACTTTAATGAGCAATACAATACTTACTTTGCTAAAGCCAATCAGCGTTATTTATCGCCTTCTAAAATAAATTCTTTATTAGATACGTTTTTATTGGCGACTCGAAAGCGTTATAAAAATACAAAGAATAGTTATTTTAAAAATTACGTAGAATATTCTTTTGCTAATTTTTTTTCAAATACATCTCGTAGTAAAGCCTATTTACAAAAGCAATACATTGATAAAAAACCTATATTATATGATAATTTTGAGTATATGGATTTTTTCAACACCCATTTTAAAGGGTATTTAAAAGCATTTTCATCCACTAAAACAGGCGGATCTATTTTTAATAGCATTAATGCCTTTGCCGATTATAATGATTTACGTAACCAATTTAATTCTGATAAATCCATTTCAAATGATACTATTAAGGAATTAGTAATTTTGAAAGGCCTAATTGATTGTTATTATAGCCCGGATTTCGAAAAAAAACAAGTGCAAAGTGTCATCGAGCAATTAAATAGGGAAACGACTTTTCCTCAAAATAAAAAAATCTCTAAGAATATTTTGCAAACGATTTATCAATTACAGCCTGGCGCTCCTGCACCTGATTTTGTTGCTAACGACAAGGCAGGCATGAAAGTAAATTTATCTAATTATAAAGATAAATATGTGTACTTAAATTTCTTTTCAACTGAAAGTGATATCAGTTTAAAAGAAATGCAAAAAATAGCCGACCTTAAAAAGAAATTTAATGATAAGGTAACTTTTGTTAGTATATGCTTAGATGACAGTGTAAAAGCCTACAAACACTATTTGAAATTAAACCCTAAATTGGATTGGATAATTTTGCATCAAGATAAAAGTAGTAATGCAAAGCAAAGTTTTTGTATAACTTCTTTATCTGGTTATTTTTTTATTAATCAGCAAATGCAATTAGTCCAATCTCCTGCTTTAACACCAAGTGAAGGGATTGAATATAAGTTTTATGCTCTATTTAGGCCAAAGAGAAAAAATACGATTACTGGAATAAGATAGGTTCGCAACTAATTTGACAAATAATTTGTTTTAAAATTTATGGAATATAGTAATACACTAACCATAGCTATTCTATATTTTGGGATTTTATTGTTGACCTTAGTTGCTACATATACTGTTGGGCATTTTATATGGAGCATTATTAAACCAAATTCTTCTATTCAAAACTTGTACCTACTACTTTTTTGTAAATGTATAATAGGAGCAACTTTTATCATACTAGTTGTATCACTATTTTATTCTAAAGGAAGAACAATTAATCTCCTTTTTATATTGCTTTTCTTATTTTATTTAATTGAAAAATATCTCATAAAAAAGCAGTTTCCTAAAAATTCTATAGTTTCTTTAAATCGTGAAATTGGCCCTCGAATGGATTATAAATTCATTTTCGGCCTGCTTATTGTCATTATTCCCGTTTTTATTTGGAGGTGTAGTTTAATTCTTCAATATGATGAATTTCCAATTAGAAACCTTTTAATCGATAATTGTTATTATGCAGAAATCTCTAAATGTTTGGTTCAAACTGGTTTTGAGAACACCTTTATTACTTCCAACTTAATTAGTAATTGCTATCAATATCCTACACCTTATCATTATTATGAATTATGGTTTAATGGTTTTGTAAGTAAGGCTTTTAACCTAAGTTATACTCTGAGTTTATATTTAGTGACCTTTAATTTTTTTACAATTTTATTACTAATTGGCTTTTTAGGAGTAATAAACAATTTCTGTAAAGTGAAATGGTTTCATAAAGTGTTTGTGTTGTTCTTATTATTTATTGGAGGTATTCATTTATTTGAGAATAGTTCTTTTAATTACATATATATGGAAGGTGTTTTAGAACTTTTTGGAGAAAAAATGGCTCCGATATATTGTTTCGGATTGCTCACACTTATTTTATTTATACTATTTAATCATAACCAAAATGGATTAATTGTATTGCTTAGTCTCCCAATTATATCTATAGGCATTGCCCCTGCTGTTTTTTTGGGAGTTGTTTTATTTTGTATTTATAAGATATATAATGAAAGAGAAAATTGGAAACCGTATTTTAGAATGATATATTATTACGTTATTACTATCATTGTTTTTATTTTATTTTATTTTCTTAATCAGAATGATAATTTAAGTGATCGTTTTTCCAAGCCCCTTTATCAATATACTGACTTAAGTAGTTTTTCTGGGAATAATGTCAAATTTTACATTGTTGAACTTTTTTTTAAATGCTTCAAAGAACCATTCTATTTTACCTTACACTATTTGCCTTTTCTTATTGTGGTTATTTATTTGATTAAAAAAGGGAATCGTAATAATTCCTACAAAATGACATTTATTTTATTTGGATTTATTTGGATTAGCGCTTACCTGTTTAGCAAATCAGTTTATTTAATGAATGATGCTAGTCATTTTTTTTCTGAAGCTATAGTTTTATGGCATATTTTGTTTGGTGTTTCTATAATCATCTTTTTCTTCAATGAAGATAATAGAATAATCGCGTCTGTAATAGTCACTATTATTTTGAGCAGTTCGTTTTTAACTAACGCCTATTATCATTGGCATTCATTTGATATTATCGCAAAATCTGAACGAAATTTTTCTAAAAAGTACGTGTTAGAAGTTAACAAGGCGTGCAATGATTTTATCCAAAATACGAAAGGTGCAGTATTTAATGATGAAACTTATGTATCAAATTTAAAGCACCCAAGCTACTTTTTAGAGTACCGATATTTACCATTTATAATGTCAAATAAAGTATACCCACCCTTCGATATTAGGTGTTGTGATGATAAAAAATTCCATAGTTGTACGCAAAACAGTATGGCAAATAAACCATTTGCACGATTTTTCGAAAAACATTCTAGTTCTTTGTTTCCAGAATCTGATTTAAAAATTCAAATTGATTTTATTAAAGAAAATAATATAACTTATTTAGTATGCCCAAAAAGTTTAGACATTGATTTTAATAATTATTTAAAAGTTAAATCTGAAATCAGTGATGCAAATACTGGTCAACGATTTATTGTTTTGAAATAATTTTTTGTCAAGTTTTCCTTCTACTCACTTGAAATATTAGATATACAGTACTAGCAAATAAAAAGAATGCGCCTGTTTGGTGCAAAACACCCAATACAACTGGCACATTATAAAGAAGTGTAAACACACCTAAAATGAATTGGATAGTGATGCCGTAAATTAATAAAGTGATTCCCATGTACTGAGCTTTATTTAAATTGAGCTTATTTGATTTATACCAAATTATACAAAACACTAAAACCAAAAGAATGGCTAAGGTGCGGTGTACAAATTGAATACCGCTAGCGTTTTCAAAAAAGTTTAAATAAAAATTTTCTTTCATCGTTACTTGTTCTGGCATCCACGAATCGCCCATCATAGGCCATGAATTAAATATTTTTCCTGGACGAAGTTTAGCAGCATCTCCCTCTACATAACCCGCCGTGAAAGCACCATAAATAATTTGTATAATCAATAATACAAAAAATGAAATAGATAATCCTTTTAATTTGTAGCCATTATTTCCTTCTATTTGTTCTTTGGGATAAAGTAGTTTTAAAGCAAACCAAAACGTAAAGGCGAATAAGGTAAATGCACTCATTAAATGGGTTGCTAATCTATAGTGGCTTACGGCTGGCTTGTCTTGTAATCCACTATATACCATCCACCAACCAATAACAGCTTGCATAGCACCCATAAAAAATAATAAAATTAAAGAGGATATCATCTCTTTTTTTATTTTTTTTCTAATGATTAAAACAATTAAACCAATTGCAAACACGTACATCATTGTTCGGCCAATTAAGCGATGGATATACTCCCAAAAAAAGATGTGTTTAAATTCATCTAGTTTCATTGAGAAATTTATTTTGGTAAATTCCGGACTTTGCTGGTATAATTCAAAACGATCTTGCCAAGCTTG
>JANXRU010000216.1 GCA_025356715.1 Bacteroidota bacterium | reverse complement strand
ATCGAAAAACATCGAACATGATAAATACAACGGACAAGAATAATTTAGTAATAATTTAAACCAGAAAGGAGGTTAATATGATTAAAACATTGAACATTCTTTTCTATTTAAGAAAAGATAAAGCTGATATTAACCAACTTGTACCAATATACTGTAGAATAACTGTAGATGGAGAAAGGGCAATATTTGCTATTAAAAGAAGTATTAGTTTAAATAGGTGGGATTCATCAAAAGGTAGAGTAAAAGGTTCTACAGAAGAATCTAAGGTGAACGAGAACGTTCCAAGTAAGCAGGAATATTTTTATTCTCACAAATTTTAATGAAGGTTTTACATTCCTCTGCCCAATTATCTTTATCAAAATCGGCTGCAATAAACCATGATGTATTATCTTTTAGTAATGGATACAATCCTATTAACTGTTCACCTTCTAAATGTTTTATTATTTGTCCGTCTGTTAATGTTTGATACTGTTTGTTTTCGTAATTCTGAAAAGTGCCACCTTTCATTCGGTGCGCCTTGTAATGGTAAGGGTCGAAAAAATATGCCGGAGAGTAACCGTTCTTATTCCCCTTTTCCCAACGTGTAGCATAAATATCTTCCCGTCCTTTAAAAAGAGATTTAAAAATAGTTAGCTTTTCGTTCACAATATTAAGTTGGTATTATTTTGACGTTAAAATTACGGCTAATAATTAAAAAAATATTGTATATCAATAAAGAACTAGCTGCGCAGTAATTGAAAAATATCGAAAATAGCTAGGTTTTCACTCTGCACCCTCAATTGGTTTAAAAATAAGTTGAAAAATGCTTCTCAATCTTGTTCTCTTTTTCCGTATTTTACACCTTATAATATTTATAGAAATTAAATAAATACAGATTAAAACAACGTTAAAAATTACTGGATGAGTCAGTTACAAACAAACTATATTCATATTTTAGATGATCTAAAAACAAAAATTAGAGAATCCCGAGTTAAGGCAGCCGTTAGTGTTAATGTTGTTTTATTGAAATTATATTGGGAAATTGGAAACATCATTTTAGAGCAGCAGAAAATAGAAGGTTGGGGAGCTAAAATTATTGATACATTGGCTATTGATTTAAAAACTGAATTCCCTGATTTTAAAGGTTTATCTATTAGGAATTTGAAATATATGCGGGCTTTTGCCGAAGCCTATCCCTCTTTTGATTCAATTGTGCAACCAGTAGTTGCACAATTGGAAAGTACTGAAAATCAAAATATTACATTTGTGCAATCACCACTTGCACAAATACCCTGGACACTTCATATCCTAATTCTTGATAAACTGAAAGTCGAAAAAGAACGGCTTTTTTACATCGAAAAAACAATCCAAAACGGATGGAGTAAAAGTGTTTTAGCTTTACAAATTGAAAGTAACTTGTATAAAAGACAGGGAAACGCTATAAACAATTTTTCTATAACACTGCCTGCCCCTCAATCCGACCTTGCTATTGAAACATTAAAAAGTCCTTACATTTTTGACTTCTTAACACTTTCAGAAGAGCTTAAAGAAAGAGAACTTGAAAAGGCGTTAATACAACATCTTAAAAAATTCATGCTCGAATTAGGGCGTGGCTTTGCCTATGTTGGAAATCAAAAAAATCTAAATGTTCAAGGCGATGATTTTTTCTTGGATCTTCTTTTTTATAATTATCATTTACATTGTTTCGTAGTATTTGAATTAAAAATTGGGGACTTTAAACCTGAATTTGCAGGAAAACTTAATTTCTATGTGAATACAGTTAACGAACAAGTAAAAGGCATTACTGATAAACCTACAATTGGCGTTTTGCTTTGTAAAACACCAAATGAAACGGTGGTTAAATATTCATTAACCGGTATCGATAGCCCAATTGGAGTAGCTGATTATGAATTAGGACAATCATTACCTAAACAACTCAAAGGCGAAATCCCAACAATAGAGGAGTTTGAAGCCGAAATTGAAAAAGAATACGAAGAATTAAAAAGCCCGGCTGATAAAAAAATACAACAAATTAAAGACATCATAAGCCAATTAAAGTCCGAAGATTTAACGGAAGTAAAAACTCCTGAAAACATAAAAAAGATTTATTCTAACTTTTTATTATCCGTAAAAAGTCAGTTGCTTACAAAATTATCTAAAGAGGTAACTAACTTATTTCAAAGTATTGATACCATGTATTGGTTTGATGGTAGAGGAGTTAGCTCAGAACAAGAGGCTTGGCAAAATTTTAACCAAAACGAAAAGCCGTATAGCATTAAAATAGAAATTCGATTGAATGGGTTTAAAAAAGCGGCAACCAATGTGTTTGGCGTTTACTCAGTAATAGAAGTAAATTTCAGCGATTACAAATACACCTACAAATTAAAAAATGATTCAAACGGGGTTGACAAAATGTATCACCAGTTACCCGATGAAGAAGAAACATTAAATATAATTGAACAGTGTTATGAAGGTGTTTTAGATGAAATAGAAGACAATTTACAACGGATTAGCCAACAAAAATAAGTGGTAAAATAAAAAAGTCAAATTACCAATTCAAGCATCATGTATTCCTGATGGTAGGGTAATTTCAATTAATTCATCTTGTGAACAAGTAGTTAGCATTTACTTTCTCTTAATTTCCCTAATTTTCTGTAAATTTCATAGTTAATAGAAGCCTTTGCTTCTAAATACTATTATAAAATTTATGGCATTTTTTCAGAACTCAGTAATTAATAAATACATACAAAACTTAGATAAGCAAACCTTACAAAATGCTTACGCTAAGTTTAGAGCCCATTTCCATAATGCCACTATTCAAGAAAACATAAGAGGCAGTAAAGAAGAACAATACCAAGGCGAATTTTTAATAGATTTATTTGTCAATGTTTTAGGTTACACTAAAAACCCAACACCAAATTTTAATCTAACAACCGAATACAAAAACGTTAAGGATAGTAAAAAGGCAGATGGTGCAATTATCATTAATGAAATAGTAAAAGCAGTAATCGAATTAAAAGGCACTAATACAACCGATTTAAATAAAATAGAAGTACAAGCCTTTGGCTATAAAAATAATCAACCCGAATGCGAGTATGTTATTACTTCCAATTTTGAGAAACTTCGTTTCTACGTTGATAATGCTATTGAATATTTAGAGTTTAATTTATTTACCCTTACCGAAAAAGAATTTGAACTGCTTTACATTTGTTTGTCCTACGACAGTATAGCCAAAGGCCTACCAAAGCAAATAAAAGACGAATCAGTAAGCCAAGAGGCATTAATTACTAAAAAACTATATAACGATTATTCCGTTTTTAAAAGCGAACTATACCACAGTTTAGTAAAACTAAATCCACAATACGAACCATTAGAGCTATTTAAAAAATCGCAAAAATTATTAGACCGTTTTTTATTCGTCTTTTTTGCAGAAGACCGCCAGCTATTACCAACCAATTTAATTTTTAGAATTAATAAGGAATGGCAACAGCTACGCGAAATGCGTATTGAAGTATCATTGTATGATAGATACAAGATTTACTTTAATGATTTGGATCAAGGGGCAAAAGTATCTTTGCCGGCATTTAGTCAAACAGCATCAAAGCAAAAAGAAGAATTTCAGATATATGCTTATAACGGTGGCTTGTTTAAAACAGATGATTTATTAAACGATATTAAAATCGAAGATGAATTACTGTTTTCGCATACCGAAAAATTAAGTAATTACGATTTTGCCAGTGAAGTTGATGTAAACGTTTTAGGGCATATTTTTGAAAACTCATTAAATGATGTTGATGAAATAAAAGCACAGCTTGAAGGGCAGGAAATAGACAAGACAAAAACCAAGCGTAAAAAAGATGGTGTTTTTTATACGCCTAAATACATTACAAAGTACATCGTTGATAATACAGTTGGTAAGCTTTGCCTTGAAAAAAAGGAAGCGTTACAACTAACCGAAAGCGATTATACTATTGATAAAAAACGTCAAAAGAAAACAACACAAGCAGATCG
>JANXRU010000214.1 GCA_025356715.1 Bacteroidota bacterium | reverse complement strand
CTTTTAATCCAACGACACCTTGTTTAATAATTTTTTTTGTGAGTGTTTTGCGATGCCCTAATTTTAGAAAAACATAGTAAACACCATTAGGATAATTGTCCATTCTTAATGAGTCTAAGTGATTCGCTGATGTCATAATTGAATCACTAAATAAATTTAAAACATTAGAGCCAAGTGCATCTAAAATTGAAAGTGATGCCGTATCTTTTTGAGCGTTGATAAAATGAATTGCCGTTCTTCTTGCAAAAATATCAGGTGTTGCACTTAAACTATCTAGGAAAAAATGAGGTAAGTTATTCATATATATTGTATGGCACGCGAAACTCGAACCTACATTAATTGTATATCCACCAGAACACACATTGGTAAAAGTATTAGTAGGACTGTTGTAGAAATTATTTAAACTATCCATTAAATAACACGTCACATTTGTATTGGTAGGTATGACTTCAACAATACCATCACAACAAGATGCACAACTAGCATTAGTATAATTAATTACAGCGGTTGTAGGTAAATAAGAAGTTATCAAAGTCGTATCAGATAATATACATCCATTATAGTCGGTAATTGTATAACTGTAAGTTCCCGCACTTGCATAATTACAGAAAGAATAAGTTATAGAATAAGTTTGTCCACTATATGCAAATGTGTAGGGTGGAGTGCCACCATTTACTTGAACACAAAATGTTCCATTAGTTGCTGCATAACAAGGCTTTCCGCAGTACCCATCAAAAACAAAGAGTTGACTTGGTTCTGTTACATTTACAATACTTGTAGTTATTATTGAATTAGCATCTGTAACTGTTAAGGAATAAACCCCAGCACTAATCGAAGTAATACAATTAGTAGTGCTTCCGCTGTTACTCCAACTGTAACTATATGGAGCATTTCCTCCTGAAACAGTAGCGCAAACAGAACCATTATTATCTCCATTACATATTGGTGAAGTAACGGAAAAAGTTATTACTGCATTTTGCGAAAAACTGGTTTTAATTGAAATTAAAAGTGTAACTACAGTAATGAATATGTAAAAAGATTTTGTTTTCATGTTATTTGCTTTTAAATTGTTTTTATTTAATTAACGAAATATACCCATTCTTCTTATGCACATCACCATTAACATCGGTGTATTGTAAGGTATAAAAATAAACACCTTCACTACATTCCATTCCAGAAGTTGTTCTTCCATCCCAATCCCCACCTAACCTCCCCGAAGGGGAGGAACCAGAACCCTCACTATGTATAAGTAAGCCCCATCTATTATAAATAGTAAAACTCACATCACTTGCTCCAACAATACTAAAATTAAAGGTATCATTTATCCCATCTCCATTAGGTGTAAACACATTCGGTATTTCTTTAGTTGGTAATAACACACTACAATCATTTAATACGGTAATGTTTACGGTATCCCATGTAATAGCACAATTATCCATGCGTTGTATAAAGGTATAAGTTCCTGCCTGTGTGGGTTTAAACCATATATCACTGGTACTTGCAAAAGGTAAAGCTACAGTTGGTTTATACCACAAGCACTCCAAACCCACTTCCTGTGGGCGACCCAAGTGTATGCTATCACTTATACAAATGGTTGCATCTGCCCCTGCATAGGCAGTTATATCGGTGGCTATTAAACTTAAGTCGTCAATGTTGTATGTTGCAGGGTAACGCCCATTTACAACGCCTGTTGGTAAACCAATTGTATTAGCATCTGTGTAAAAATTTCCTATAGTTACTCTGCTTTCTGTTCCATTAGCGATAAAAACGCCTTCTATTTTCATCCAGCCCAAAGTATCATCCAGTATATGAGTAGGGTTATTTTCTATTTGGGCGCTTACGGTTAATACTGTAAAGCAATTTGGTTGCGTATTTATAATTGCACCATTATCAAAGTACATTCCAAAATGATTTATTTTATAGGGGCTTAAATTATCTAAATTTATATATACTTTACCGCAATAGGTTTTACCGTTTATTAAAGTATTACTTAATGTTCCTATAGAGTAACTTCTAAAGTTAGTTAATCCTGCGTTAGGAGGGGGGGGGGAAAAATCTTCTAACATGCAATAACCATTACCAGTTCGTGGAAATTGATATACAGTGCCTCCATTAGAAAAAGCATTAATACCACAACTTGCTGGATTTATACAACATGTATGTAGCAAAGTACTAGCGCAAATTTGACCAGTTGCATTACTCATATTATTCCAATATTTAGCTCTATCTATTTGCCCACCAATATTAGGACAACTATCTAAAATTTCAAAACTAGGGTTTAATACAAGATTAACTTGTGCTCTTGATGGAACAAATATCAAAAAACAAAAGAAAATACATA
>JANXRU010000196.1 GCA_025356715.1 Bacteroidota bacterium | reverse complement strand
TTTGGCTAAAACATTAGCAATTAATACACTTGCTAAATGTGTGGATGCGCAATTTAGTCGTATACAATTTACGCCAGATTTGTTGCCAGCCGATTTAATTGGTACTATGATTTATAATCAAAAAGAAGAAAAATTCTCAATCCGTAAAGGACCTATTTTTGCCAACTTTGTATTAGCGGATGAGATTAACCGTGCTCCGGCAAAGGTTCAATCTGCGCTATTAGAGGCAATGCAAGAAAAGCAAGTAACCATTGGTGATCAAACTTTTAAATTACCAAACCCCTTTTTAGTATTAGCAACTCAAAATCCTATTGATCAAGAAGGAACATACCCATTGCCAGAAGCGCAAATGGACCGTTTTATGTTGAAAGTAGTGATTTCATATCCGACTAAGGAAGAAGAGAAAAAAATTATTGCTTCCAATATTTCTAAAGAAGGGATGTCATCTCCAAATGTGGTGTTAAAGCCAGAAGATATTATTGCTGCTAGAAATGTAGTGAAGGATGTTTATATGGACGAAAAAATTGAGCGCTATATTGTAGATATCGTTTTTGCAACTCGTTTCCCTAAAGAAAATCGTTTAGAAAAGTTTGCACCGTTAATTTCTTACGGAGGTTCGCCACGTGCGAGTATTAACTTGGCTTTAGCAGCTAAAGCGTATGCATTTATAAAGCGCAGAGGTTACGTTATTCCTGAAGATGTTCGTGCTGTTTGCGTGGATGTGATGCGTCACCGT
Organism: Bacteroidota bacterium; assembly: GCA_025356715.1. The sequence goes on along the minus strand of JANXRU010000196.1, from coordinate 31,499 downwards.
ATTGGCTTAACCTACGAAGCAGAGGCAGAAAATATTACAACGGAATATATTATTAATGAATTGTTGAATGCTGTTGAAGTTCCTTAATAGTTTTTAGTTGTTAGTGTTTAGTTTTTAATATTAAAAAACTAACGCTGTATCTGTATTAAAAACTAATAACCAAAAACTAAAAACTCACCAAAGGTGGAAACTGCCGAATTACTTAAAAAAGTAAGAAAAATAGAAATCAAATCGAAAGGATTGAGTAACCAGATATTTTCTGGGGAATATCATTCTGCCTTTAAAGGGCGCGGTATGGCTTTTAGCGAGGTTCGAGAATATGCGCCAGGAGATGATGTAAGAACTATTGATTGGAATGTAACAGCTCGCTTAAGAACACCTTATGTAAAAGTATTTGAAGAAGAACGCGAATTAAGTGTGATGATTTTGGTGGATGTGAGTGCTAGCGGAAAATTTGGTACTCAAAAACAATTTAAACAAGATTTAATTACGGAACTATGTGCGGTAATTGCGTTTTCGGCCACACAAAATAATGATAAAATTGGAGTCATATTTTTTAGTGATAAGATTGAAAAATTTATCCCTCCTAAAAAAGGAAAGTCACATATTTTAAGAATCATTAGAGAGCTTATTAATATTGAACCTGTGCAAATGGGCACAGATATTAGCTTTGCATTGAAATACTTAACTAATATTATCAAAAAGAAAAGTATTGCTTTTTTAATTTCTGATTTTTACGATAACCATAATTACTCAGATGCAATGAAAGTAGCTAATCGTAAGCATGATTTAGTTGTACTTAGAATTAATGATAAACATGAAACCATGTTGCCAGATGTAGGTTTAGTTAAATTGAAGGATAATGAAACAGGGAAGTATATGTGGATAGATACGAGTAACGCGTCTGTTCGTAAGCAACTACATGTTAATCAATTGAAGTTTGAAGCAGAATTAAAAGATGTTTTTAATAAGAGTGGAGTAGATTTTACAACTATTTTTACCGACGAAGGCTATATAAAACCATTAATGAATTTGTTTAAGAAGAGATAATTTTTTTAATATAAAATTAAGACTCAAGATAAAAGAAAGTACATATAACAATTTAAACAGTTGCGAAAGCAAAATATGAGCCGAATAAAAAACATATTTTATGTTAGGGATTTAAGACAAACACTATTTTTCAGTCTTTTATCTTTTATCTTAATTCTTTTATCTGCGCAAGCCCATGCTCAGGTAGAAGTTCATGCGGTTTTAGATTCTAACAAAATACGAATTGGAGAGCAAACACGTTTAGATTTGTATTTGAGTTATGATGCTTCAACGAATAAGAATTTGAATATACAATGGCCACAAATAGAAGATACTCTTAGAAAGGAAATTGAAGTTTTAAATATTACTAAAATTGATACAACAATTCCAGATAAGTCTCGCCCTAATTTTATACAACAACACATTCAATTATTAATTACTAGTTTTGATTCTGGTTATTATGCTATACCGCCATTTGAATTTGTATTAAATAACGATACTTCCAATAAATTATTAACGGAAGCATTGTTACTTGAAGTTAATTCTGTTCCTACCGATACATCAGCTGCAAAATTAAAAGACATTAAAGCTCCCTTTGATGAACCTTTCGATTGGAAATGGTATTTACCATATGTATATATAGCTTTAGCTATTTTGACTGCTATCATTATTATCATTTTAATTGTAAGAAGAATTAAGAAAAATAAACCAGTGGAAGTAATTCCTGAAAAACCAAAAACACCTGCTCATATTACAGCCTTTGCTGCGCTTGAAAAAATCAAAGAAGAAGGTATTTGGAAAGATAATAAGATTAAAGAATATTATTCAGAAATTACAGATACGATTCGTTTGTACATAGAAGAACGTTTTAATATTAATGCTTTAGAATTAACTTCTGATGAAATTATCCATGTCTTTAAATCGCAGGTAGTTGACTCTGAAAGTAAAGCGAAATTGTATCAGATATTAACGTTATCCGATTTTGTAAAATTTGCTAAACAAATTCCTATTGAAGCCGAACATACGTTAACGCTTAATAATGCTTTTGATTTTGTAAAAGGAACCATGCGAGAAGATGAGATTATAATTCATCAAGAAGTAATAAATGACTATAATAACTATACGCAAAAACAAGTACAAAATAATAAAATAACTGAAAATATAGTCCAGTCAAATAATGTCATTAAAGAAAATATTGTTAAAGAATCAAAATCTAATTTAATTGAAAATAATTCCACGGGTCAATTAAAGAAAAAAATAAATTCTAAAAAGAAAATAGGGTTTATAATTGGAAGTATTCTTGGAGTTATTGTAATATTTGGCTTGGGTTATTTAATTCAAAAATTCTTTGCACATAAAGAACAGGATAGTATAAAAGAAATGATGTTACCTATTGCTAAAGGCCTAAATCAATCTTGTCCAATAATGCTTGATTCAGAAACCAGATTAGATAGTAGTTCTGTATCTACTGAATCGATATTTCAATATCACTATACATTATTAAATATGTTAAAGGTAAATGTTAATATCCCCGAATTAAAGCAATACATAGAGCCATCAATCATTAATAACATTAAAACAAATGAACAGATGAAAGTATTAAGAGATAATTCTGTGACATTTGAATACATTTATTCAGATAAAGAAAATAATTTAATAACAAGCATTCTAGTAACACCAAGTCAATACAAATAACTAACAACAAATAATGCTCTCTTACTTCAACGACATACAATTTGCTGAAAAACATTGGTTTTGGTTATTTACTATTTTACCAGTACTTATTATTTGGTATATCTATAAATTAAAAACGTATGAAGGAGAAGTTAATTTTTCTTCTTTTACTTTATTTACAGGAATTAAATCTTCTTTAAAAGCAAAGTTTCGTCATGTATTATTTGTATTGCGATCGATCTGTTTATCATTATTGATATTAGCTATTGCTCGTCCTCAAAGCCGGAGTAGCTGGAAAGATACAAAGACTGAAGGAATTGACATCGTAGTGAGTTTAGACGTTTCATTATCAATGTTGGCTAAAGATTTTAAGCCAAATCGTATTGAAGTTGCTAAAGAAGTATTGGCTGATTTTATAGATGCACGACCTAATGATAAAATTGGTTTAGTGATTTTTGGTGGAGAAGCTTTTACGCAATGTCCATTAACAACGGATCATAAAATTATTAAAAATATGTTTACTGATATTAAGGCAGGAATGTTAGATCAGGGTACTGCTATAGGTTTAGGGTTAGCAGATGGTGTAGCGCGTGTAAAAGATAGTAAGGCAAAAAGTAAAGTGGTGATTTTAATTTCGGATGGTAAAAGTAATACAGGAGAAATTGCACCTTTAACGGCAGCAGAAATTGCTAAAACATTTGGTGTGCGAGTATATTGTATTGGTGTTGGTACTAAAGGAAAAGCCTTACAGCCAGTGGCGTTGTATCCGAATGGAGAAATGGAATATGATTATGTGGATGTAGATATAGACGATGAAACTATGACTCAGATTAGTAACATGACAGGTGGAAAATATTTTAGAGCAACTAACAAAGAGGCTTTAGAAAACACCTATAAAGAAATTGATAAATTAGAAAAAACAATTATTAGCGAACAAAGTTTTACCAATAAAGCAGAACATTTTTTGCCTTTGGCTTTAGCAGCAGCTATTTGTTTATTATTAGAATTTTTATTGAAACGATTTGTTTTTAAAGCTATACCATAATGTTTAAGTTCGAAAACCCAATCTACTTTTATGCTTTCGCCATTATTCCTTTTTGCGTGATTGTTTATCTATGGGTTGCCTATAAGCGAAAACAAAATTTAAAGAAACTCGGAGACGCTGGATTAATTAGCCTTTTAACACCTGATGTTTCTATACCCAAAAAAGTGACAAAGTTTGTTTTATACCTTATTGGCTTTTCATTTTTAATTTTAGGAATCTGTAATTTACAATCTGGTTCAAAATTGAAAGATGTGAAACGGGAAGGTGCTGATATCATGATATGTTTAGATGTTTCTAATAGTATGTTAGCACAAGATTTATCGCCTAATCGTTTGGATAGAGCTAAAATGGCCATTGAAAACATGATTAATAAATTGCAAGGAGATCGTTTAGGAATTATCATTTTTGCAGGAGAAGCCTATGTTCAATTACCAATTACAACAGATTATAGTACTGCTAAATTATTTTTAGAAAGTATTAATACGAAGATTGTTCCTACACAAGGCACTAACATAGCAGATGCTATTAATAAAGCTGTAGAAAGTTTTGGTAAGGATGAGGGGAAAAATAAAGCAATTGTTGTTATAACTGATGGAGAAAACAATGAAGAAGCTCAGGAAAGTGCTGTTGATGCAGCGGAAGAAGCAGGAAAAAAAAATATTGTTATTCATACGATTGGTGTTGGTTCAGAAAGCGGCGTGCCAATTCCGAATGTAGTTGATGGCATCGTAAGTGGTTACAAAAAAGATGAGGCTGGTAATACCATTGTTACCAAATTAGATGCGAAGATATTACAAGAAATTTCAGGAGCTACGAATGGAGTTTATGTTCAGGCAAGCACTAGTGATGTAGGGCTTGATGTTATTTTAAATAAAATAGCTGAGCTTGATAAAAAACAATTAGAAAGTAAAATGTTTGCTGATTATGAAGACCAATTTCAGTGGTTTTTAGGAGCTGCTTTATTATTTTTAGTTATAGAAGCATTGATATCTGAACGCGTTAGTAAACTTTGGAAAAAATTGAATTTATTTAAGAATGCAAAAGGATAAGAAACATATTTTATTTGTTGTACTACTTCTTGTAGTAGTTATAAGTGGTTTTTCTCAAAAAGAAAAGCAAGCTTTGTATAATGGTAACCAAAGTTATTTCGGAGGAAAGACTATGGAGGCGGCTAATTTGTATAAAAAATCATTAAAAGAGAAACAGGATTTTTATAAAGCTAATTTCAATTTAGGCGATGCATTATATAAAACGGCTTATGGTATTAAATCTGGTAAATTGCCTATACCTGATAAACGGATGACAAAAGATTCTGCCGCCAGCATCATTTTTGATCAAGCAGCTGAACAGTTTGAAGTAGTTGCTAAATCTGTTTCTCATCCTGATACCATTCAAAAAGCATGGCATAATTACGGTAATTCAAAATTGTTTCAATCAAATTTCGAAGATGCCATTTCAGGATATAAAAAAGCATTGAAATTAAATCCTAAAGATGAAGATACTCGTTACAACTTAGCTTTTGCACAACGTCAATTAAAAAAACAGCAAGACCAACAAAAGAAAGACGATAAGAAAAAGGACGATAAAAAAGACGGTGATAAAAAGGAAGATAAAGGAGAAAAGGATAAAGAAAAAATTAATAATAAGAACGATAAGGAAAAACAAGAAGCTGCTCAACCTAAAATGAGTAAAGAACAAGCTGAACAAATGTTGAATGCCTTAAAAAATGATGAAAAGAAAATGCAGTCGCTTCGGAAGAAAAAAGGAGAGCCTGGTCAGAAAAAGAAAGTAGAAAAAGATTGGTAATTTAAGAAGTAAGATTGAAATTCGTATCAAACATAATTATTCGTTCTTCTGCTATCTCCTTTAGGAAGGGTTTAGGGGCGAGGCTGTCTCTTTTATTTATATTTATCTCATCGGTTATATGTTCTCAAACGCCTTCCTTTATAGCTCAGGTTAGTAAAAACAAAGTAGCAGTTGGAGAGGTATTTCAAATTGCTTTTACAATTAATGGGGCTGGTGGTAATGTGTCTCTTCCCGATTTGAATAAAGATTTTAATATTGCAGGTGGACCAAATCAAAGCAATAGCATGAGTATGGTAAATGGGAATATGTCTCAATCAACCACCATTTCGATTTTTATTGCGGCAAAAAAAGAAGGTAAAATTACTATCGGTGCAGCTACTTGTGTATCTGGTAATAGTAAATTAGAAACAAAACCTATCGCTATTGAAGTTGGAAAAGGTGGTACTACCCAGCAAGGTAACCAAGCAACGCAGGGTGGAACTAACCAACAACCACAGCAAAACCAAGTTGCAACAGCTGTTGGTAACGAAGAATTATTTGTCAGGACTTTTTTAAGTAAATCAAAATGTTATTTAGGAGAACAATTAATTTTAACTCAAAAAGTATATTCAAGAGTAGATTTAAGAGGTTTCCAAAATGTTGAATTTCCTGCATATAATGGATTCTGGTCGCAAATTGAAGAAGTTACTAAGCAAATTGAATTGAAGCAAGAGAATGTAAATGGAATCAATTATTATGTTGCTGATTATAATCGTGTGTTTTTATTCCCACAACGTACTGGTAATATTACAGTGGAACCAATTGAATTAGAGTGCATTGTTCGCCGTCAAACAAAGCGTCAACCTCGTAATATTTTCGAACAATTTTTTGGAGCTGGAGGTTATGAAGACGTTGTTGTTAAAGTAAAAAGTAAAGTCGTAAAAGTAGAGGTTCTTGAACTACCTTCTGAAAATAAACCTTTAGAGTTTTCTGGAGCGGTAGGTAATTATAGCTACAAGGCTGAAATTAATAAGCAACAAGTCAAAGCAAATGATGCGGTTAATTTAAAAATCACGATTAGTGGTAAGGGGAATATTAAATTAGTAGAACCATTGCATTTAAATTTACCTGAAAGCTTCGAATCGTATGATCCAAAAATCAACGAAAAGATAAATGCCGTTGGTGGAGTTAGTGGAAGTAAAACCTATGATTATTTAATTATTCCTCGGGAGAAAGGAGAATTTGTATTAGATAAATTGAACTTTAGTTATTTCGATCCTGATAAAAAGCAATATGTAACATTACCTTCTCCTGAAATTAAATTAACCGTTTTAGAAGGAGATGCTGGTTCTGCTCAAGTTATTACACCTACTAAAAAGGGTGTTGACGCCACAGATAATGATATCCGTTATATTAAAACAGGCGATTTAGATTTACAAAAAAATGATGTGGAGTTCTTTTCATCATTTTTTCATTATTTATTTTTAATTATTCCAACGTTATTATTTATTGGAGGAATTATATTAGTTCGCAAACACATTAAAGAAAACAGCAATCTAATATTAGTTAAAGAACGAAAAGCTGCTAAAATGGCTAAGAAGCAATTAGTAATTGCCGAGAAACATTTAGGAACAAATAATAAGGAATTATTTTTTAATGAAATATTGAATGCTCTTAATAAATATATTGGCAACAAATTTAATTTGTCCATTGTAGATTTATCAAAAGATAAAATATCAGACATGTTATTGTCAAGAAGTGTAACAATAGATACAACAAAAAACACGATTGATACTTTAAATACTTGTGAGTATGCTAAATATGCACCTAGTGCGGTTACGGGAGATTTACAAAAAGTATATAATGATACCGTATTATTAATTTCTCAAATAGAAGAGCAGATCAAAACAACAAGTTAATTTGACAATGAAAAATATAATTCTAACAAAAATTTAATTACAAATACCTCACCCCTAAAATATACTATAAAGTGGAAAATGTAAAAAAAAATAGAATGGAAGCTTTTATCCATGAAATAAAGCAAGAAGCAGTTAGTACTCGCCAATTATTAGCGTTAGTTCCTTTTGATAAATTAGATTTTAAGCCTCATCCGAAGTCAATGACATTAAAAAGCCTATCATCGCATGTAGCTGAAATATCAGGGTGGTGGAAAGAATGTTTAGTACAAGATGAATTGGATTTTTCAAAAATGGATTATAAACCAAAAGAATTTAAAACAGCCGATGAGCTTGTTGCATTTCACGACGACTTAATAGAAAAATCTATTGTTATTTTAAATAGTGTTACCGAAGATGATTTGATGAAAGATTGGACCATGCGCAATGCAGAGCAAATTTATTTTACAGCACCAAAAGTTGGTGTCGTGCGCACTTGGTGTATGAATCATTTATACCATCACCGTGGGCAATTAACGGTTTATTTACGTTTATTGGACGTTGCACTTCCAGCTACTTACGGCACTTCAGCCGATTTGGAAGGGAAATAACATGAAACGACTTACTTACATATTAATAATATTACTATCATTTGCAAACGCGTTTGCGAATGATAGTTTGCAAGTAAAGGCTGAAAAATGTTATGCATCTAAAAATTATAAAGTTGCTATAGAAGCCTATAATTGCTATATAAAACAAGGCTATACGTCGTATAAATTGTATTATAATATTGGTAATGCCTATTATAAAAATAATGAAATAGGAAAAGCTATTTATAATTACGAACTAGCTAATAAATTAAACCCTAATAATAAGGACATTAAAAACAATTTGCGCATTGCAAATGAAAAGACAATTGATAAAATTGAATCTAAAGAGAATTTCTTTTTAGGAGCTATTAAATCAGGTCTGGTTAATTACTTTACTACCAATGGATGGGCTTGGTTGAGTATAGTTTCTTTAGTTATTTGTTTCGGATTTGCATTTTTATTTTTTGTATCAAGTACAATCTCTTTAAAACGTCTTGGTTTTTTTATGTCGGTAGGTTGTTTAATACTATTTATAAGCTCTATGGTATTGGGCTTTTCTGCATTACATAGCAAACAACAAATATCCTTTGCCATTATTACTACTCGCGAAAGCAAAATATTTGAAGAACCAAATACTACTTCCAAATCAAAATTTAGTTTACATGATGGGACGAAAGTTTCTGTAATTGAATCTAACGATACTTGGACTAACATTAAGTTAGAAAATGGAAATGAAGGTTGGGTTAAAACAACTGATATAGGGTTGTTTTAGAATAAATTACTTACTAAACATAAAAAATATTCCTGTACAAAGAGCACAGCTAATGGCGATGTTTATAATAGCCCAAAGAGTCATACCTTGTTTTAATAATTCAAAGGTTTCGTAACTGAAGGTAGAAAAAGTACTTAATCCCCCACAAATACCTATTAATACAAGGTATTTATAAGTGTCAGGGATTAAATTTTTTTCTTGAAATAGATAAATTAAGCCACCAAATAATAAACAACTTACTGTATTAGCCACTAAGGTTGCTATCGGTAATTGAATAGCTGTTTTACTAATAGCTATTGAAATAAAGAAGCGAACTAAGCTTCCTAATCCACCACCTACAAATACTAATAAATAATTCATACTATTGTTATATTACATATAAATACATCCACCTGAACTATCTCTACTAGCTTTAGTAACAGAGGCTAATGCATTTGGTTTGTTGTTAATTTTTAAATACCCTAAATAAGCAAATATAATAGCTTCTTTAAATTGTATAATGTCATCATTTGGTATTACTATATTTCCTGAATATTGTTTTTTTAGTTGATCAATTAAAAAATGATTATACGCACCGCCACCAGTAATAAATACCGATTCCAAGGAATGTGTGTTTAAAACGTTACTAATATGTATAACACAAAATTCAATACAAGTCGCTAATTTGTCTTCAATGGAAAGTGAACTATTATCTAATAAAGCCTGCATGTGGTTTTCAAACCATTCTCGTCCTAAAGATTGATGATTCGTTTTTAAATCTAATAATTGCGCTAATAAATGAGTGTTTAATTTCCCTTGAGACGCTATCAAACCGCCATTATCAAAAGGCTTTCCAATTAACTCACACAAATAATTTAACGCCATATTAGCAATGCAAATATCAAATGCTTGCGTTATATTATTTTTTGTAAAGGAAATATTTGCAATGCCACCAATATTTAAACACGAATCGTATTGCGAAAATAAATCACGATCACCAATTGGTACTAACGGAGCACCTTGTCCACCAAGAGCAACATCTATACTTCTAAAATCACAGATAGTAGCAATATTGGTTTTTGAGGCAATAGTAGCGCCACAACCCATTTGAGTTGTGAATCCTAAAGCTGGTTGATGAAATATAGTATGTCCGTGAGAGGCTATATAATGAGTTGTTTGGTTATTTTTCTTTAAAAAATAATTAATATGTTCTGCTATAAATTCACCGTAAGTTGCATTTAATTTAAAATAATTTTCTGCTGAAGTATGACATACGTTTTGTAAACGTTCTTTCCATATGTCGCTATAATTAATAATTTCAGAGGCTATTAATTTAAAATGTACTTGTTGCTTTTCTTCCTGAAATTCGCATAATGCCATATCTAATCCATCAAGAGAGGTTCCGCTCATGATACCAATTATTTTTATGGCTTTATTTTGCATTAGGTTAAAAGTAATAAGAAATAAATTTTCAGTGTTGTAGATAAAAAAAACATCTTAACATCTTTGTTTTAATATAAAACTAATGAAAGAGTTTGCTTTTTTGTTTATATTTTTTGAAGTAAAAATCGTATATTTCGTTCATCTTGGAGCATTCAAAATTAAATATTCATTCAAAATTAAATACTGTAAAGGATATTAAATTGAGTGCATTATTAGAAATGACAAAAGCTATTAATAATAATGTACCAACTTCTCAATTATTAGATATTTATCAAGAGATTTTAGAAAACAAATTAAAGGTTGGGAAATTGGTGTTATTTAGTTTTGATACGGAATGGACTTGTATCTTAAAATATGGGGTTGATAATTCATATAATCATTTGGTTTTTGAGCCTGAATTGCTTGATATTAAAGAAATTGAGAGTATTTCATTTTCAAATGGAAATTTAAGTAAACGGTTTGAAATTGTTATTCCTGTAAATCATAAGCAAACACCCTTGGCTTTTGTTTTATTAGGAGATATCAATGAAGATAAAATTGAAATGAGTACTGCCATTAAGCATTTACCATTTATTCAAACGCTTACTAATGTAATGATTGTTGCTATAGAAAATAAAAAACTCTATAAAACGTCCATTCAAAAAGCGACGATACAAAAGGAATTGGAATTAGCTCAAGGCATGCAAAAAATGTTATTTCCAACCTTGCTTCCAAATACTGAGGAATTGGAAATGAATGCTTTGTATTTGCCTCACCAACAAGTTGGCGGCGATTACTATGATGTAATATGGATTAATGAGGTGGAATGTGTGTTTTGTTTGGCTGACGTATCTGGTAAAGGTTTAGCGGCAGCTATGTTAATGAGTAATTTGCAAGCAGCGTTAAGAGTACTATTAAAGTACACTCAAAATTTAACTGAAATTGTTATTGATATCAATCAATTAATTAGTGATAATGCTAAGTCTGAGAAATTTATTTCATTATTTATTGCTAAGTATAATACAGGTACTCGTAAGTTATCCTATATAAATGCCGGACATAATGCGCCTTTGTTGTTTAATAATTATCAAACGATATCATTAGATAAAGGTTGTACACTATTAGGAATAATGAATCCGCTTGTTTCATTGGAAACTGAAACCTTATTAGTTCCTTTAAACTCCATACTTTTCGCATACACAGATGGATTAACGGATACAGTTAATAGTAATGATGAAACACTTTCTATTGATGAAATAAAAAATACAATCACTAAAAATAAACTGTCAAGTTGCGAGTTTATTAATAAAGCGATGTTATTTTATTTAGAAGAGTTTAAGGCTGAAATGCCCTTTATAGATGATATTGCGATGCTTACCTGTAAGTTTAAGTAAATGTTAACTTAGTTAATTTCTTTTACGGTAGAACATGAGGTTGGTTTTATAGCATAACCTGCACCATTCGTTTCAAAATATGCAGTTGATGTTGTACTATTATTAGGATCAGCATTATATTCTCCTACGTCTTTAGAGGTTGATTGTCCAGGTTTTAAAGTGTCTGATAACATATTGCTATTCCATGAATATGCAATATTTCTTGAGCCTATGTTCTTTACAGTAATAGTAGCATTTGAGCAATGTTCGTAATTTTTTTTGCAACCAATTAAAGAAATTAATGAGATTAAAACGATTGATTTTTTCATAATTTTTGTTGCTTATTTTTATAAATATTAATCGTAGGATTGAGTTGATTTAGAAGATAATTCCAACATCAATTGGTATTCCTGCGGAGAAAGATCATTATAATAGAAGTTAATAGGATTTACTTTTTCTCCGTTTTTGATAACTTCATAATGTACATGTGGCCCTGTACTTAATCCTGTACTACCAACATATCCAATCAAATCGCCACGTTTTACTTTTTTTCCTGGAGTAGTTGCCATTCGGCTCATGTGCCCATATAATGTTTGATAACCAAACCCATGATTGATAACGACATGGTTGCCATAACCTTGAGCGTTTGCATCAGCAACTTCTACTACACCATCTCCCGTTGCATAAATGGGAGTACCTTGTTCAGCTGTAAAATCCATACCGGGATGGAATTCTTGTGTTTTGTAAATAGGATGTGTTCGCCAGCCATAACCGCTTGGCAAATGCTTTAAGTTTTTATTATTTAATGGCATAATAGCAGGGATGGAAGCAATTAATTTTTCTTTGCCTTTAGCCATTTTCACTACTTCATCAAAGGATTTTGATTGTATGTATAATTGTTTGGTTATTCTATCAAGTCGCTCAGTGGTTTCTTTCATCAATTGCGAATTACTATAACCTTCCAAATCTTTATAACGGTCACTTCCTCCAAAACCCGCATTACGAATAGAAGAGGGGATAGGCTCCGATTCGAAAATGACACGGTAAATATTGTCATCCCGGTCTTGTAAATCATTTAATACAGTTTGAACCTGCTTCATTTTTTTGTTCAGTAATTCATATTGTAATTTTACTACTTCTAATTCACGATTTTGCTTTTTTTGGATTGGAGAAGGTAAAAATTTGTTGGCTAAAAAAATGGTAATTACGGCAAATACAGTACCAGTTGCCAAATACGAAAGAACACGCCAAATAACTTCCTTAGAAGTCACTTTAGCTTTCTCGTATGTCAACGATTTGGTATTAAATCTATATTTAACTTTTGACATTTTAGGATTTAATTAGAGCAAAACAAATATAAAAAAATAGAGGAAATAAGCAATGAAAATCAATAATTTGAATGATTCGAAAAACATAAATTATGCTTTATTAACAGTATATTCTCTGTATTCACAAGGGTTTAGCTCATCTAATGATATAGTATCAATTCTTACCCGAATGAGTCGGGCAACTAAATAATCTAATTTTTTACACATCCGCCGAATTTGTTTGTTTTTTCCTTCAGTTAAAATAATGGTGAATTCAAATTTTGATAATTGTTTTACAATGCAAGGTTTTGTTCGACAAATAACGATGTCTAATCCTCCGGCCATAGCTTCAATAAATTCGAGAGTAATTAGTTTGTTTACCGTTACTACATATTCTTTTTCTTTTTCTTTTAAAGGATTAGAAAGACTTTGTATGTATTTCCCATCATCAGATAATAACAATAATCCTTCAGATTCTTTATCTAAACGGCCTGCATAACCAAGATGTTTGTCAAAATTAAATACGGTAGTTAAATTATCAGGAATGTCTTTATTATTAGTTGTTTCAATGCCACGAGGCTTATATAGGGCAATGTAGGTAAAGTGTGTTTTAGGTTTAAGTAAAGTGTCATCTAAGTAAATATCCCATGTTTCATCAAATTCGATATTTTCAGCAATAATATTTCCGTTAACTTTAAGTTTCCGAAGTTCTATTGCTCTTATGGCTTCTTTATTGGTAAAGCCAACGTTGTGAACCAAATAATATTTAATATTTAACCTAAAACTCACTGCTTATTTACTAATGTTTAGCAATGTTATCTTTTTTAATTCAAATGGCATAAAAATTGGGTAGTTTTAGCGAAAATTACTAAGTTTGTTAGTTCAAAATTTTATATGGAAAAAGAATATTATGCTCACCCTTCTGCTATTATTGATGATGGCTGTACTATAGGAAAGGGCAGTAAAATATGGCATTTTAGTCATATTATGCCTAAATGTACTTTAGGTGAAAATTGTAATATAGGTCAAAACGTAGTGGTTTCACCTGATGTAGTATTAGGTAAAAATGTGAAGGTTCAAAATAATGTGTCTATTTATACGGGTGTTATTTGTGGCGATGATGTGTTTTTAGGACCATCAATGGTGTTTACTAATGTTATTAATCCAAGAAGCGCCGTTAACCGTAAATCGGAATATGCAAAAACACACGTAGGTAATGGGGTAAGTATTGGTGCTAATGCAACCATAGTGTGTGGACACGATATAGGCGAGTTTGCTTTTATTGGAGCAGGTGCCGTTGTAACTAAAACAGTCCCAGCTTATGCGTTAGTCATTGGTAATCCGGCTCGACAAACTGCATGGATGAGCGAATTCGGACATAAATTAGAATTTAACGAAAATGGAAAAGCTGTTTGTAAAGAAAGCGCACAAGTATATCAATTAGAAAATAATACAGTCAAAAGAATTTCATAAATGACAAAAATTAAATTTGCTGTAATAGGGCAAGGACATATAGGAAAACGTCACGCAGAAATGATAAGACGAAATCCAGATTGCGAATTAGTAGCAGTATGCGATGTGATGCCTAAAGAAAAATTAGGGTTAGATGGTTTGCAAGAAAAATTTTATAATTCAGTAGATGAATTAATAAAAAATCATTCTGATGTTCAAGTTGTAAATGTTTGTACACCTAATGGATTACATGCCGAACATTCATTAAAAGTTTTAGAAGCCAATATGAATGTAGTCGTTGAAAAACCAATGGCTCTTGGTAAAGCCGATTGTGAAAAAATTATTTACGCTGCTTTATCTCATAGCAAAACAGTGTTTTGTGTGATGCAAAATCGTTATTCGCCACCAAGTGTTTGGTTAAAAGATATCATTACTAATAAAACTTTAGGGGAAACATATATGGTTCAACTAAACTGCTATTGGAACCGTGACGAGCGCTATTACAAGGCAGGTGGCTGGAAAGGAACACAAGATTTAGATGGAGGAACTTTATTCACACAATTTTCACATTGGATAGATATTATGTACTGGTTATTTGGAGATATTAAAAATATCCAAGCCAAATTTGCCGATTTTAATCATCAAGCTTCTACAGCCTTTGAAGATAGTGGATTTGTGAGTTTTGATTTTGTAAATGGAGGCATGGGAAGCATTAATTATTCTACTGCTGTTTGGGATAAAAATTTAGAATCTTCATTAACCATAATTGGTAGTAAAGGAAGTATTAAAGTTGGAGGTCAATACATGGATCAAGTGGATGTATGTAACATTAAAGATTATACTATGCCTGTTTTGAAAGAAACGAATCCTGCAAATGATTATGGCGCTTATAAAGGCTCAGCTAACAATCACCACAATGTGATTGAAAATGTTGTTGATACGATCAAAGGCAATAATAAAATTACGACAAACGCATTAGAAGGATTAAAAGTAGTTGATATTATAGAACGTATCTATTCATTGAGGCCTGAAAATGTTATAAAAAATTAATAGAAATTTAAAAACGATTTTAAAATAAAATTATGGGAATTTATAAAGATATTACAGATAAAAAAGCAACCGTAGCGGTTATCGGACTTGGTTATGTTGGGTTACCAATTGCATTAGCCTTTGCTAAAAAAGTAAAAGTAATTGGATTTGATATTAATGCAAAGCGTGTTGATATGATGAACAAAGGTATTGATCCTAGTCAAGAATTAACAAAAAAAGATTTTGCAAATTCTGACATTACTTTTACCCATAAATTAGAAGACTTAAAAAAAGCGAAATTTTTTATTATTGCCGTTCCAACGCCAATTGATGAGCATAATTTACCTGATTTAAAACCTTTATTAGGGGCATCCACAACAGTTGGTAAAGTGCTTAAAAAAGGAGATTATGTTGTATACGAATCAACGGTTTATCCTGGTTGTACCGAAGAAGATTGTATTCCTGTTTTAGAGCGAGAATCCGGTTTGAAATTTGTGAAGGATTTTAAAGTAGGTTATTCTCCAGAACGTATTAATCCAGGAGATAAAGAGCATACCATTACTAAAATATTGAAAATAGTTTCAGGTTGTGATAAAGAAAGTTTAGAAGAAATTGCTAAAACTTATGAAATTATTGTAGAACCTGGTACACACCGAGCTGCAAGTATAAAGGTTGCCGAAGCTGCTAAAATTATTGAAAACACACAACGCGATGTAAATATTGCATTGATGAATGAATTGTCAATTATTTTTTCTCGCTTAGGTATTAATACGTATGATGTATTAGAAGCTGCTGGAACAAAATGGAATTTCTTAAAATTTTTCCCTGGCCTAGTTGGCGGACATTGTATAGGCGTTGATCCTTATTATTTAACTTATAAAGCAGAAGCATTAGGCTACCACGCTCGTGTCATTAATAGTGGGCGCTATGTTAACGATAGTATGGGCTTTTATGTAGCTAAAACAACTGTAAAGCGAATTATTGCCGCAGGAAAAAATATTTCTAAATCAAAAGTTCTAATTATGGGAGCCACCTTTAAAGAAGATGTGAGCGATATTCGTAATAGTAAAGTGGCTGATATTGTCAAAGAATTAAAATCATTTGGTGTAAAGGTTGAAATTGTTGATCCACATGCTGATAGTAAGGAATTAGACCATGAGTATGGATTTGGTTTAAATAAATTAGGAAAAGGGTACGATGGTGTTATCGTTGCAGTTAATCATAATGAATATAAAACTTTAGATGAAAAATATTTTAAATCGATTTCATCTGCTAAAGGCGTGTTAGTTGATATTAAAGGCATGTATAGGGGTAAAATAAAAGATTTAACCTATTGGAGTTTGTAGTAGGTTTTAGTGTTTAGTTATTAGTTTTTAATAATTTTAGCACTTTTACTATATTAAAAACTAAACACGAATAACTTAAAACTATTTTATTGTCTTATAAACTTCATAGTCTAGATTCCATTCAGCAAACTTTATTAAATGAAGGTAAAGTATTGCCTTTAATGGAAGAGTTTTATACCATTCAAGGTGAAGGCTATAATACAGGTAAGGCATCATATTTTATTAGAGTAGGCGGTTGTGATGTTGGTTGTCATTGGTGCGATGTTAAAGAAAGTTGGGATGCTAGTTTGCATCCATTAACATCTACAGAAAAAATTATTGAAAATGTATTGGCCAGCAAAACTCCTGCGGTTGTTGTTACTGGGGGTGAACCCTTAATTTATAATTTAGAGCACCTAACATGTCTTTTAAAAAAGAATCATATTAAAACTTATATAGAAACTTCTGGGGCTTATCCATTATCTGGTAATTGGGATTGGATTTGTTTGTCACCAAAAAAAACAATGCTTCCTAAAGAAGAAAATTATGCATTTGCTCATGAATTAAAAATAATTGTATTTAATAAACATGATTTTATTTGGGCAGAAGAACAAGCCAAAAAAGTGAATTCTAATTGTTTTTTATACTTGCAGCCTGAATGGAGTAAACGAGAGGAGATTATTCCCTTAATCGTGGAATACGTTATGACTAACCCTAGATGGATGGTGTCATTACAAACGCATAAATACATGAATATTCCTTAATACCAAATGCATATATATATAGTCCAACGTTTCGTCACTCTGGTTTCAGGGTATCAACAGATGCTGAATCAAGTTCAGCATGACTAGCTAAGCGATTTGATTATTTATAGTATCAATTTGGTATAACATATTTTATTAAAAAATAAATCATAAAAAAAGAGCTTATCATTTGATAAGCTCTTTTTAATTTCAATTTAGTACTAATTATTTTTGTATAATAAATTTCTTAGTAATTGCTTTACTGTTAGCAATTTTTATTTGATAGAAATAAATTCCAGCACTTAAATTAGATAAGTTAACATCAACTTTATTACTACCAGCATTACCTGCTAAAGAAGTAGAATAAACTGATTGACCTACACTATTAAGAATAACAATATCCATTTTAGCATTTTCGTTTAATACTACATCAATAGTACCATTAGAAGATGTTGGGTTTGGATAGAAATTAAGAGCTGATACCGAATTAGATAATTCTTTAATACCAATATTAGAAGCATTACAAGTTCCAATATCTCCTACAGGTATTTTTAAATAAATGATATCATTTGATCCTAATGTTGGAGAACCACTTGTGTTATCAACTTCATCAGGGTTTACAGCAGTACCAGTTCCTGGTATTCCATTTCCTGGACTTAAATCTCTTTGGTAAATAATATGAACATTTCCATCAACACGTTTTGCCATTGATCCAAATACTCCTTCGTATGGAATTCCACCAGGCATACCAACTAAATCACAAGGAGCAGTCCATGTAATACCGCCATTAGTAGATTTCATTAAGTATTCATGTCTTACCAATTTTTCTGTATTAACAACAGACATTAAACTATCAACGATAGAAGAGTAAGCTAAATACATAGTATTAGAAGCATCAAATGCTACACTTGGGTAAGAAGTTAAAGAACAACCCCATCTACCGTATGGTGAATTAGTTGAAACAGAAGGAGTAGGAAAGAAAATTGTTCCTTGTGTACCTAAATCTTGAATTTGAGCAACTAAAATACCACCAGTATCTGTGTTCGCTTGAAAAGACTCTTTCCACATCATTAAACCATCAGTTCCAGGGAAATAGCTAAATCCTGTAGTAGAAGGAGTAGTGTTTAAAATTTTCATACGACCATAAAACACATAACCTTCGTTGTTATTATCTAACCCAACAGAAAAATTACCATCATTTGTTTCAACTGTATCAGCTACAGCATCACCATTTATATCGGAAGTTGTTGTTGTATAATCCCATTTAACTAAAGGAAATTTAAGAGCAACTTTGTATGTCCAAGTAGCGCCTGCATCAGTTGATTTAGACATAACTAAATCTTTTCCAGAATCACCCGCAACAATAACAACAGTGCTTCCTTTTGCAGCAATTGCATAAGCATCACCACCATGTCCAATATATCTAGTTGCATCTAAACCAGCAGGTATCGTATTTACAATATCCCAAGTAGCTCCTCCATTTTTAGAGCGAGAAAAACAAACTGCACCATTTAAACCTTGAAAAGTAGCAGCTCCAGCTGTGGCAGTACCTTGAGTAACTGAAATAGCATAAACTGTATCTCCTGCAGATACCATACGTGGCCAAAAATTACCACCAGCAGTTGCAGAAGGTACCGCTGTTGTACTTTCAGAAAAAGTACCAGAACCTTTAGTAGCTCTTGAAGCTAAATTTAATAAAGAAACAGTTCCATTATGTGATAATATTAATTCTTTACCAGTTCTTGTATTTACTACATTTCCCCATCCAACACGGGCAGCTTCTAATTTTGCAGTTGGTTGAGTTCCCCAAGTTGTACCATTAAAGTAATTATAACCTGTACCTCTACTTGGATAACCAGAAGTATTGTCTGGAGAAAATGTCCAACATGTTGCAATAGTTCCATCAGGATTCACAACTATTCTATCACCAACACTACTATTAGATTGTAAATCATAAAATGTGATACCAACAACATTAGATGTTGTAGCAGCGGTTTTAAGATTAGCGCCTGTTAATTGATTTGGTTTAGTAGCAGCAGAATTACTTACAGTTTCATTACCATGAATGATTTTTGTAAAAGGTATTGCTTGGTTTGCAATATTTCTAGGAATATTACTGGTTCTTTTTGATACCTGCGCACTAATCATTCCCGAAACGAGAATACTTGAAGCAAGAAGTAATTGTTTTTTCATCATTAATTATTTTTAGGTTAAATTAAATAACATTTAACACAAATTTAATGAATAAAAAATCAATTATCATAAAAATTTACAGTCATAATTACAATTAAAACTATAATCCTAAAACAAATTATGTTTCTACAAAGATTCTACCAATTTCTCTAATTTAATACCCCTAGATCCCTTGATTAAAATGGTTGTATCTCTTATAAGATGGTTTTTTAAATAAAGTTCCGCGGCATTTCCATTTTCAAAAAAATGATAATTCGGAAATTGAGATTTAAGTTCAAAAAATAATGGCCCAACTAACATAGCTTCTTTTATTTGATTATTTGATAATTGTATTAAAATTCGTTCATGTTCAGCTTTTGAATAATCACCTAACTCTAACATATCTCCTAAAATAAATAATTTAGATTTAAAATCCTGGTTAATAAAATGAGCAACAGCTAATTTCATACTACTAGGATTTGCATTATAGGCATCTAGTATAAGAGTATTATGTTTCGTTTTCTTTACCTGAGAGCGGTTCATTTCTGGTATATAATCTGCAAGTGCAGTATTGATAGCAGTTGTTTCTACTCCAAAATAATTTCCAATACACGCAGCGCATAATACATTAATAAAATTGTAATGTCCAAATAAATGTGTTTTTATAATTGAACTATTATCAAGTGGTTGCTGTTTAGTATTCCAACTAAATTCCACATATTCGGAATTAGTTATTAAAGAACCATACACGTCAAATTCTTCATTCAATCCATAAGTGATTTTATCTAAATCTCCACAAAGACTCATTAATACTGTATCATCAGCATTAATAAATATTTTCCCCTTTTTGTTTTTTAGGTGTTTATATAATTCGCCTTTCCCTTTTTTAACTCCTTCCTCTCCGCCAAAACCCTCTAAATGCGCTTTCCCAATATTAGTAATTAATCCAAAATCCGGATTAGATAGCTTACTTAATAATTCGATTTCACCTTGATGATTTGCACCCATTTCTACAATTGCTATTTCATGTTGTTCTGTAATAGCTAATAATGTTAATGGAACGCCAATGTGATTATTAAAGTTCCCTTTGGTTGCATAAGTTCTGTATTTTTTTGAAAGAACGGCATGTATCAATTCTTTATTGGTTGTTTTGCCATTACTGCCTGTAATACCAATAATTGGAATTTTTAGTTGACTACGGTGATGCTTTGCTAATTGCTGTAACGTTTCTAATACATTTTGTACATATAAGATAGTCGTGTTATTAGCGACTGCTTTATCATCGACTATGGCATAAGAGCAGCCTCCGTTTATTGCGCTAACAGCAAACAAATTAGCATTAAAGTTATCGCCTTTTAAGGCAAAAAAAACGGAGCCTTCTTCTAAATTACGTGTATCTGTTGTTATTTTTTGTTTGCAATTTAAAAATAATGAATAGATCTGCTCAATAGTTGATATCATACTTTATTAAGATTGTTAATACGAATAAAAATAAACAAATAATACAACCATAAATGGCAATTTGAAGTTTGTAATCCACAAGATTACTAACAAAATTTTTTACTTGAAAAGCAAAAATTTAATTTAAGGGAATTAGAATTAAACCTATTTTGGTGTTACAGCTCTGGCTTTAATAAATTCACCAAACTCTTGTGAACGAGCCTTAGATACTTGAATACTGGTACCATCAGTCATTATAATAGTACCGCCTTCAGAATTAGAATACTCTTTAATAAAATCAATATTAATTAAAGATGAACGGTGTATTCTGAAGAATACATTGTTCGGTAAAATAGCTTCGAATTCTTTTAATGTTTTTGATGCAACTACTTTTTTTCCAGTATTTAAAAATAAATTTGTGTAATTATCTGATGCTTCTAACCAAACAATGTCTTTGTAGTCAATTAATGTAAAACCTTTACTGTGATTGATTAATACTAAGTTTTTATCTGAACTTACACTTAGTGCTGGCGCACCTTTTTGCTCGTAATGATGAACTACTTTTTTGACAGCTCCTTGTAATTCGCCTAACAATAGGGGTTTTAGTAAATAGTCTAATGCACCTGCTTTTAAGGCTGTAATTCCGTGTTCGCTATAAGCTGTTAAAAATATCAAACAAAAGTCTCTATGCGCCAAACCATCAATCATTTCTAAACCTGACATCCCAGGCATATTAATGTCGCAAAATACAACTTGAGGTTTTAACTCTTGAATTAATTTTTTACCTTCCATACCACTTGTTGCCTCAGCTATCACCTCAATTTCAGGGCAATAGTTGGCTAACATACTTTTAGTATTACTACGACTGTTTTCTTCGTCGTCGATGATGATGGTTTTATAAGTTTGCATGGTAGAATTAATTTATGCTAAATTTAACAATAAATTACATTAAATAATAATCATTTATTTAACAGGGTTACCGTTTGAGTAAAATAGGCTTTACCGATAGGGAGTATTTTGTATATTCAACCATTATTTTAAAATAACACTAATTATGAAATACTTATGTTTATCAAAACGCAATCACAATTGCGGAGCACTCAACGAAGTATTGTATAAAATATTGAGTTAAATGATTAAACAGGGTAAACCAAATGATAACTAAAAAACAATAAACTATACATATGAATAAACTAACTATTATTACAATTGCCGTTGTTTCATTATTTTCATTAAACAACTTAGCGCAAAATACACTTACCGTTGATGATATTTGTAGTAAAAAAGAATTAAAAGCTAAGGCAATATCTGGTTTTAATGCAATGAAAGACGGCTTGCATTATACTAATATTAAAGATACTAATAATATACAAAGCATTATTAAGTATGATTTAAAAACTGGCACAAAAATAGCCGTTTGGGTAAATGGAGAAAACGTGAAATTTGGAGCTAAACAGATTAATTTATCTAATTATACTTTTTCCAAGGATGAAACAAAATTATTATTAGTAACAGATGATCAGCCTATTTATCGTCGTTCTTCATCAGCTATAATTTATGTATATGATTTGAAAACAGGCAAAACTACCGAATTATCTAAAAATGGGAAACAGATGTTTGCTACATTTTCTCCTACTGGTAATAAAGTAGCTTTTGTGCGAGACAATAATTTATTTATTAAAGACCTAGATACCGATACTGAAACGCAAATTACAACCGACGGGAAAAACAATGAAATAAAAAACGGTTGGGCTGATTGGGTTTATGAAGAAGAGTTTAGCAAAGCTAATTATTTTGAATGGAATGCAGATGGTACTAAATTAGCATACGTGCGCTTTGATGAGCGTCATGTAAAGGAATATAGCTTTGACACTTACAATAATAATTTATATCCTGATAAAGTAACGTTTAAATATCCTAAAGCAGGAGAAGATAATTCTATACTAACAGTTCATGTATATGATTTTCAAAGTGCTAAAACAACCATGGTTGACATTGGCAAAGAGACGGATATTTATATTCCTCGTATCCAATGGACTACCGATAAAAATATGTTGTCAGTACAACGCTTAAATCGTTTGCAAAATAAAATAGAATTAATGTATGGAAACGCTACTGATGGTTCGTCTAAGGTTGTATTAACTGACGAATCTAAAACATATATTGATATTACTGATGATTTAACCTTTTTGCCTAATAACAAAGGGTTTATATGGAGTAGTGAAAAAGATAATTACAATCATTTGTATCATTACGATAATACTGGAAAGTTAATAAATCAAATTACTAAAGGAAATTGGGATGTAATTTCTTTTTATGGTTATGACGAAAAAGTAAACACTTTATATTATGTATCATCAGAGCAAGGCTCTATTAATCGGGATGTTTATAGTATTAAATTAGATGGATTAGCTAAAAAAAGATTATCAACTGCAGAGGGAACAACAGGTGCTAAATTTAGCGCAGGTTTTAAGTTTTACGTTAGTTCTTATTCCAATGCGAATACACCACCGGTTCATGAATTACACAGTGCTGATGGTAAATTAATAAAAATATTAGAAGATAATAGCCCACTGAAAGCTAAAATAAAAGAGTATCCAGTTTCTACTAAAGAGTTTTTTACTTTTAAAAATACAGACGGCGTTGAATTACATGGCTGGATGATGAAGCCTCAGCATTTTGATAACACTAAAAAATACCCAGTATATATGTACGCTTATAATGGCCCTGGTTCTAATCTATGTAATAATAGTTGGGCTGGGTTTGATTTTTGGTGGCATTCCCTATTAAATCAAGAAGGTTATATGGTTGTTTGTGTTGACGGAAGAGGAACTTTAGGCCGCGGAACTGCCTTAAAAAATAGCACATATTTACAATTAGGGAAATTAGAAACGATTGATCAAATTGACGCTGCTAAATACATTGGTTCGTTGCCTTATGTTGATAAAGCACGTATTGGCTTTATGGGTTGGAGTTTTGGAGGTTATATGTCAGCATTACTAATATCTAAAGGCGCTGATTATTTTAAAGCTAATATTTCGGTAGCACCTGTAACTAATTGGAAGTTTTATGATAATGTTTATACTGAACGTTTTTTACGCAAACCAATTGATAACAAAAGTGGTTATGAAGATAATTCTCCCGTCAATTTTACAAAAAGTATCAAAGGTAAATTCTTGTTAATTCACGGTAGTGGAGATGATAACGTTCATTATCAAAACTCAATGGAATTAGCCAACGCATTAATCAAAAATAATATTTCTTTTGATTTTATGACCTATCCCAACAAAAACCATGGTATTGGCGGTGGATTAACACGTAATCATTTATACACCAAAATGCTTAAATTTATAAAAGAGAATTTATAGTAACTTCAGACTGTTGGATTAGTCTATGCATATTCTGATATTGTCTTATTTAATTTTGATAATTAAGTTAATTAGTTATATTTGATAGTCTATTATGATGGTAAATTGGTTTAGCATTAATAAATATTAGTAAGTTTTAAATGAGTCATCCAGAAATTAAGAAAGTTGGTATTGCCCTTCAAGGAGGTGGAGCTCATGGAGCTTTCACTTGGGGTGTTTTAGATAAATTATTAGAAGTTGATCACTTAGTTGCTGACGCCATGTGTGGAACCAGTGCTGGTGCTATTAACGCAGTAACTTGCGCTTACGGATTGCATGTTGGCGGCCCCTTAAAAGCAAAAGAATTATTGGAACAACTTTGGCGTAAAGTATCTAAATCTGGTAGTTTTTTTCAACCAAGTGGCTATGATAAAATGTATAGCAACGGAGATATGCATAACTCTCCAAGTTATATGTTCTTTAATAATTTAACACAATACATGTCGCCTTATAATTTTAATCCTTTTAATTATAACCCTTTGCGCGATATTTTAACGGATTTAATTGATTTTCAAGAATTACATTTATACAACAAAAAGAAACTATTTATTTGTGCAACGAATGTTAAAACCAATCGCGCAAAAATATTTAGTAATAAAGAAATCACTGTAGACACCGTTTTAGCCTCAGCCTGTTTACCCTTATTATTTCAAGCTGTTCAAATTGATGGTGAATATTATTGGGATGGTGGTTATATGGGTAATCCGCCAATATTTCCATTAATTACAAATACCAGTTTACACGATATCGTATTAATTAAAATTAATTCAATTAATATTAGTTCTGTTCCTACTACAGCTCGAGATATCGCTGATAGAGTTAATGAAATTTCATTTAATAGTAGCTTAATTAACGAAATGAAATTAATTCACTACCGTAACGAGTTATTAAGAAACGGTATTTTGAAATCGGACGATAAGCAAAATAGGGAAATTTTTGTTCACACTATTTCTGGTTACGATGCTTTAAGTCAATTAAGCTATAGTAGTAAAATGAACACGTCGTGGCCATTTTTATTAGATTTAAAAGAGCGTGGTCGCCAAACAGCTACTCGTTGGCTTGAATCGGATTTTAAGCAAGTAGGAATTAAATCAACTTTTGATGTAGAGGAACATTTTTTTGATAAATTTTAAGTTCCTTGTTAAGAGTGTTTTTTATAGTGTTTTCAAAATATAGAGTGAAGTGTCATCTGATAATTTTTTTATTAGGAACTTACATGTCTATTAATGCTCAGGTTTTTTACCCTACCGATAGTAGTTTTATAAGTACTATCACTAATGAGCAAAAAAATAATTACCAAAATTTTTCTTACTCAAAAATTGATACTTCTATTAATAATTTCCAAAATTATTTTCCTAGAAACAGTAACGGTAATTTAGGGTTGCCTTCTTCTCCTTTTTTAATGACTTATCAATCGAAGTCTCTTGGCTTTAATTTGTATAATGAACCTTATAATAATGATGTTATTAATGCTAATAATATTCAATATCTTCAAACTAAAGGTCCTTATGCATCCCTAACAGGTATTGCTGGTAGCAAACAAGAACAAACCTTTAAATTTTTATTTTCTAATACCTTTAAAAATAAACTCAATTTAACTTTAGGGTTTAATAGGTATAGCGGAATAGGTTTTTATAGAAAGCAACAAAGTTTTACTAATAACTTTTACGCATCTTCGAATTATACCTCTAAAAATAATAGAGTCGGATTTTACACCTATTTTTTATTCAATAAGTTAAAACATCAAGAAAATGGAGGAATTAAGAATGACTCTCTGTTTTTGCAAGATATAACGGTTACTAAACAACTACTGCCTATTAATTTAAGTAATGCCAAACGTGAAGTGCGAAATACAACGTATAATTTAGACGTTTGGTGTCGATTAAATAAAACAGAAGATAGTTCTACCATATTATCTCATTATATTAATTATGGATTTAACTATTCAGGAAACTATACCAAATATTTGGACGCAGGACTTGTTAATGATAAATATTACCAAGTTTATTATTTGGATACACTTACTACGAATGACTCTACTCACTGGCGCAGTTTTTCAAATTCGACAAATTACTCTTTGAAAATTAATCCGCTTCAAATGCGATTAGACGTTGGTTTTAAAAATGAATACAATCAAGTGCATCAACACCGAGATTCGTTGTTTATGAATAATATGGTAAATGCAGGGGTATATTTAAATAAACCTTATTACAATGCCTTTTTAAAAGCTAATCATATTATTAGTGGTGCTAATGCGACTGATTTTAATGTAGAATTAGGAAGTTTATCCAAATTAAAATTGGAGTTCCCTAAAAAAAATGGTTCAACTACGGGGAATCTTTTTATTAATCTGAATGCCAATTACGAAAGTCGCCACCCAGATTATATTTATAATACGTGGTATAGCAACCATTATCAATGGAGCAATGCGTTTTTTCCTACTCAAAAATTGCAAACCAAATTTAGTTTATCAACTTCTGACAAGCGCTTTGATATCGGTGTTATTTATCAAAATACTAAAAATATGCTTTACCTCAATGAGCTTGCTGTTCCTGAGCAAGCCAGTAATATGATTCAAAATGTATCTTTTTATATTCATAAAGATTTTTTATTATTTAAACATTTAGGATTGAACACGCAGTATAATTACCAAGCTAGTTCACATCAATCTATAGTGAGTTTGCCCAATCACATTGTAAATTCAGCTATCTATTACCAAGGCAATTTATTTAAGCGTGCATTGCAATTGCAAATAGGATTTAACGTGCAGTATTACAATGCCTTTAACGGTATGGCTTATATGCCTGCTACTAATATGTATTATGTGCAAACGCATAGTATGGTGGGTAATTATCCTTTTGTTGATTTTTTCTTAAATGCCCGTATTAAACCAGTACGTTTCTTCATTAAGATAGATCACGTCAATCAAAGCTTTTCAGGGAACCAATATTACTTAACGCCTGGTTATTTACAAAACGACAGAGCCTTTAAGTTTGGGGTTAATTGGTTATTTTTTGATTAGGGGTAGTAAACGCCCATAACGTAAGTTATAAACGATCATAACATTCTAATTATTTCCTCTCCAACAAATCAATCACCAATTCAGGTGGTCTGCCAATAATGGCTTTGTAGCCATCAATCACAATAGGGCGTTCTATTAAAATAGGATTTTCAATGAGGAGTTGAATCCATTCTTCGTTGGTAAAGGTTTTGTTTTTAAATTTCTCTAAATAAATGGCTTCTTTTTTACGAACGATATCAATGGCTTTTAATCCTAATTTTGACAAAATAGTTTTTAATTCTTTTTTAGTTGGAATCGTTTTCAAATATTCTATAATTTCTATTTCACAGTTTTCTTCTTGAAGCAGACTCAATGCCTCTCTAGACTTGCTACAGCGAGGATTATGTAAGATGGTTACTTTTTTCATGGTTTTATTTTTGTTTTCCTTGACTCATTAAAAACATTTTTATTAATTCATCAATGTTTCCATCTAACACACTTTCGGCATCCGTTAATTTAAATTCGGTACGATGATCGTTTACCATTTTGTAGGGATGCAACACATAGCTGCGCACTTGCGAGCCCCATTCTATTTTCATGTTACCTTCCTCTACGGCATCACGTGCTTCATTCTGTTTACGTCGCTCCAGTTCATATAACTGCGAACGTAGCATTTGCATGGCTTTAGCACGATTCCCTAATTGAGAGCGTTCTACCTGACAAACAACCACGATGCCTGTTGGCTTATGTGTTAATTGTACTTTCGATTCAACCTTGTTTACGTTTTGTCCACCAGCACCGCCACTTCGCGAGGTACTCATTTCAATATCATTGGGATGGATATTTATTTCTATGGTATCATCTACCACAGGGTAAACATAAACGGAAGCAAAAGAGGTGTGTCGTTTGGCATTAGAATCAAACGGACTAATACGAACCAAGCGGTGTACTCCATTTTCGCCTTTTAAATAACCATATGCGTAATCGCCATCTATTTGTATAGAAACCGATTTAATACCAGCGACATCGCCATCAGTTCTGTCGAGTTCCGTTAATTTAAAGTGATGTTTTTCAGCCCACATCATATACATACGCTCTAGCATACTTGCCCAATCGCAACTTTCAGTGCCACCTGCGCCCGCATTAATTTGTAATACACAACTCAGTGCATCATCGGGAGTATTGAGCATGTTTTTAAACTCAACTTCTTCTATTATTTTGATGGCGGCATCATATAATTCTTCGGCATCTTTTTCTTCGGCATCACCACTTTTATAAAAGTCGTACATGGTGTTTAAGTCGTCAATAGCGGATGTTAGTACATCGTAGCTTGTAACCCACGATTTACGTTTTTTTACTTCGGCTAATACTGCTTCTGCTTTTTTTGAATCGCTCCAGAAATTAGGATCTAAGGTTTTTTCTTCGAGTTCCGTTAACTCGTGCTTTTTTTGATCGTAGTCAAAGAAACCCCTTCAGAGCGGTATATCGTTCGTGAAGGTCTTTTAGTTGGTCTGATGTAAACATAAGGCGAATTTATACTATTTTTATAATTATACCATTAAAAAATTAAAATATCTTTACACAAGTAAATTACTCTTGAAAAAAATAATTTCACATAAAAAAATAGTTTTCGAATGGCTTAAAGCGATTGGTATTTCTTTTATTTGTGTGCTTTTTATCAGAACTTTTCTGTTTGAAATATCATCAGTTAATTCGCCATCGATGGAAAAGTCTTTATTAACAGGCGATTTTATGTATATCAATAAATTATCGTATGGTCCTCGGTTACCAAAAACGATATTAAGCGTTCCCTTTATAAATCAACGGTTATATTCTACATTCTTGTCGTTGCCCTATATGCGACTATTTGGAAGCCCTGATGTAGAACGGAATGATGTGGTTGTTTTTAATTTTCCGAAGGATGATGAGTTTCCAGTTGATCATCGCACTTATTTTGTAAAACGTTGTGTGGCCATTGCTGGCGATAGTTTTAAAATTGTAGATGGGGATGTGTATGTCAATCATAAATTAATAGACGACGATGCATCATTACAGTTTAATTACCATCTAAAATCTGAAATGCCTTTAGATTCGGCATTTATAGTGCATTATCAATTACATGAAGGTGGGAAAATATCTGATAATAATGATTATTCATTTACTTTAACAAAAGCCTTAGCAGATACTTTAAGAAGTAAATCGTTCATCTCGGAATTAGCTAAAAATGCTGAGAAAAAAGACATGTGGGATGAATTTGTATTCCCTTATAATGCCCATTATAAATGGAATGTAGATAATTATGGGTCCTTAAAAATTCCTCAAAAAGGTGATTCAGTTCAATTAGATACTACCAATTTATGTTTGTTTGAACGTATCATTAATATATATGAAAACAATACATTGGAAATTAAACATGATTCTATTTTTATTAATCAGCAGTATTCGCATACTTATATATTCAAACAAAATTATTATTTTATGATGGGCGATAATCGTCATAACTCTCAAGATAGCCGCCATTGGGGCTTTGTACCCGAAGATCATATTATTGGAAAAGCAACGCGTATTGTTTTTTCGAAAGATAAATTATATGATGAAGGCATACGTTGGAGTCGTTTATTGATGGGTATAAAATAAAAGAATGAGTTCTACTACAAAATCAATACTACTTTCATCAGCCTATTTGCCTGATTTAACATACCTTTCGGAAGTATTACATGCTGATACTATTTACATAGAACAACAGGAACACTTTGTTAAACAAACGCATCGCAACCGTTGTGATATATTGACTTCTAATGGAAAATTAACTCTTTCTATTCCTTTATTAAAAAGCGGAGAAAAAGAATTGATTTGTAACAAACGTATTTCTTATGCTGAAAACTGGCAACAACAGCATTGGCGGTCCATTACAAGCGCTTACAAAAGCTCGCCTTATTTTGAGTTTTTTGAAGATGAGTTCAAACCTTTTTATAATACACGATTTGATTTATTAATTGACTTTAACATGCAGCTTTTACAAACTGTGTTACATATTTTAAGAATCAAAAAAGAAATGTTGTTTACCAATGAATTTATTTTAACTCCTATTGATAAACTAGATTTAAGAGAACATTCTCAAAGTTTATTACATGCAACTATCAACAAAACACCCTATTACCAAGTATTTGCTGACAAACAAGGCTTTATACCGCAGGTGAGTTGTATGGATGCGTTGTTTAATGTAGGATTAGAAACTATAGATATTTGTAATATAAAATGATTTAAAAAATGAGAATATTACTGATTACTATATTATTTGTTTTTGCAAACAAGCTACATGCTCAATTTTATAATTGTGGTGGCACTTATAAAGAAAAAACTACGGAACTTAATTACACTTCAATAGATACACAGCAGGTAAAGAAAATAAATTTATATCTACCATTAATGGATTTTCGTTTTTATAAAAAATTTTATTGTTTTTATGCTTTTGAAGGGAAATTTAAAGATTTTGAGGATAGAACTAAAGATAGCTGTATTATAGAAAATCCGAAATTAGCCCTAAAAACATACCAAGATTTAAACAAAATCATCACAAAACGATTAAGTAGATATGTTGAAATATCACAACCAAAATTTAGTTATTGGGATAGTGTTATTGTGAGAGCTGAATTACGGAAAATAAAATTTCATTTTGCTGATTCCGACTCATTATATACTGATACTAGTATTTCACCTGAACTTTTCAATGTTTTGAAACAATATCCAGCCTCGGAACATGTATTTATTGATTATTTTAATAAAACTGCTGCCAGGTCATTCTCATGTTCTGTGCATACTCACCTCGGCGAACTCATCTCAGTGGTCCAGGATGCATCGCCTGGACATTTTCCAGAAAATTCATCGCCCTTCTTCTACATTTTCGCATGTCTCTGCTACCGACCGCTTACGTCTAGATTCTTTATTTTGTCCTTCTGTCAAAAGCGGAAATCAGTAAAACGATCACAAGCTTAACAGAACTCGCACCGACCATCCCGTACGTCGATCAAATCTCAAGGTGTCATATTCTTATTCGAC
>JANXRU010000163.1 GCA_025356715.1 Bacteroidota bacterium | reverse complement strand
AAATTTCGAATAACAATAAATGTAGGAATACCCATATATAAATGAGTAACCTCATTGTTAATTTTAAAGTGATTTAATTTAAACGTTGAATCTAACATATACGGAAGTGTATATGCATACGAAATAATCTTGTTTATAGTAAAACAATGATCATTATCCTCCTCCTGCTCCTCAATTAAATTATAAAAAAAAGAAGAACTTACAGGTGATTTTGAGCTTTCTGTTTGGTAATAATATTGTTGGTAATGACAAGAATACTCAGATTGAGATGAGAATTTACTTTTAATAATGAAAAAACAGAGTAATCCTAAAATTAAGAAAATTGAATATAATGTGTGTTTTTTCACTTTGTAAATATAGATAATTAAACGAACTTTTTAATTTAAAAAAGTAAAATATTTATTATTTCAAGTTATTTTCAATAAGTAAGTACAGCTTTTCATTCGTAGAATTAATAAAGAAACGTTTAAAAATATGTTGTGAAAAAATTAAATAATAAAATGTAATCTAATCGTATATATATTTATTGGGCCTCTATCTTTATTATAGGCAGGATTTATTACCATTTGATAAACCAAAGATGGGATTATTTTTCCATTAAATAAAGAGGCGCTGTAATAGGTTTCGACCAAATGCTCGTTACTATAGTTTAGTTTACCATCCCCAATAATAAATCCTAATCCTCCATTGGATAAATAATTGGCGTGCTCATTTGATAATCCAGATAAACAATACGCAAGGCCAAATACATCTTGTTTTCGTTTCCATTTTGAGCCCGTAATAGAAGTTCCAATACTAAACGCTCTATCTATTTCGGTAAAACACCAGGTTTCATTTTGTCCATCATTATAAGATGCTCTTACAAAAATTCCAATATCATTTGTTATGTATTGTTCAATATTAACACCAAAACCATATTTACTTCTACCGTATTGCCTGCTATTTTCAATAGAATAAGTAGTACTATCTATATATGGTGGAAAATCTTTTATTATTTTTTGAGAGTTATTTAAAGATGTGTAACTTCCCATAAAACCAGTATTATAAAAACCAAGTACACTTATTTTTCCTTGCATTCCTTTAATCTTGTATTTATATTTTAATTCTAAGGAATTAGCATTGGCTTTAGTAACATTATTATCCATCACATTTCCATTAGCCGTAATAGGCACCATACTAAATGCATATCGTGCTTCAAATTTAGGGTTAATATATTCGATAATTGCACTTGGAGTATAACCTCTTGTATTAGCAGGATAATCCCAAGCTCCATTACTCATTAAGCCCCAACTTAAAAATTGAGTTCTTGGGTTATGTGAAAATGTATTATCGTCAAAATAATCAGCGATAGAAACTTTACCAATTGTAAAAGCTAAATAGTTGGTAGGTATTTGTTGTTGTATTTTATTTTCGCCATCAGTTTGTAATTCGCGGTTTTTATTAAGCGGAATTAATTGTCTGAAAAAAGCACGAGCCACATAAAATGTTGGGTCAGGATTTCCAACCCTAAACGCTTCTCCATTGGTAAATGCGGCTATTCCAAAAGCGGAGGATAATCCATGACCACCTGCAATTTCAGGATTTAAAAAAAATTGTGCATTTTTCCAAAGTCTTACTCCTGCAAAAATAGTACTTGTAATAGTCGTTCCCCATTCATTTACAGGAACTTGACTATGCGCACCACTATATGAAGCATTAAATGAAGGCCTGTATTGGCTAACAGTGGTTTCCTGTATATGCAATGTAAATCTATTAGGCTTTACAGCGCTATCTTGAGCGACTAGTCTTAATTTAAGTGCACTAAAGAAAAGGCAAGTGATTAAATATAATATTGTAATTTTTAATTTCATTTTTAATTATAGGATGTTTTACCCTACAAATATATTATTTTTTTATATTAGTCTAATATAAATTTTAGATTAGTCTAAAATAATTACAAACATTTATTTTAAGATGATTTATACGCGCTAGCATGGTTGGTTTTTACATGAGGACCTAAAAATACTCGCGCATAAATTCGAATAGCTGCTATTCCATCTAT
This sequence comes from Bacteroidota bacterium, assembly GCA_025356715.1. The sequence continues at coordinate 19,925 of JANXRU010000163.1, read as the reverse complement.
TATTAGACTAGATGCTGTAAAAAATGCTAAAGCAATTTGATCTTCATGAATATGAGTAAAAATAATATCCTCTCCAATAAAAGTTGGTGTTATAGGGAAACCAGTTAGTCCTAAACAAGCTAATAAAAAAACGAACGCATATTTTGGATGTTCGTAAGAATGTCCATTAAAGGTATTTAAATCAACATGGTTTTCAATTGTTTTGAGCTTACGAATAGTAAAAAAACCTATAGAGCCCATTACTACTATACCACTTAAATATAATAAGGATTGAGTATAAATGTAATGTTCGTTAAATGAAATAGCTAAGGCTATCCAAAAGTGATTCATAATAATTAGTACCCAAGCTAAATGCACATTTTTACGTTCAGTATAAGATTTTAATACCATTACAAAACCTATAAAAGAAAATAGAGTTGGTAAGATTTCATGAATTTGAGTAGGGATACGATCTTCATTAAACAATAAAACTAAGCCAATAACATAAGCTGGTATAAAATAATACAATACATTTTTAGCGTTCACAAAATTTAAAGAACGCCCTACCACTTTTAATGGGCGCCACATTTTATAAACCAATGTATCCAAATTAAATTCTTTCAAACTCAAGATATAAAAGGTATACTTTACTTTTTTAGAAAATGAATCTTCAATACTAGTAGGGCGAGGTACAAAATTATAAAATTGCTCTCTGATTAAATAACTCACTGCGGAAGGTGACACCAATAATTGATAGGTTCTTAAAAATGCATTTCCTGCAAAATGGATTAAGGCTAATATTTCAAAGCCACAAGCGAGTTCAATAAATATTAAACCTATTTGAGAAATGGATGCATATGCAATTTGAGCTTTTATAGAAGATTGAACTCTCGCGATACCGGTAGCCATAATACTTGTTGTTAACCCTAATAAACCAATTACAACTCTAACGGATGTTTGATGCTCCCATAATTCAAATGTTCTCAACATTAAAAATACACCAAGATGCACTGATAATGACCCATAAAAAATAGCACTTGATGGAGTAGGACCTTCCATTGCTCGTGGTAACCAAGACGAAAAAGGTAGTTGGGCGGATTTGGCAGCAGCAGTAATTAAAATCATTAGAGCAACAAAAACGCCAATAACACTATGATTTTCTAAGTGTGAACTAACTAATAATTCATTTTGTAATTGAAAAAAGGTAATATTTTCATGAAACAAATGATGGCATGCCCACATAGCTAAAATTAATCCGACATCTCCTAAGCGGTAAATAGAAAATACTTTAAAGGCATTTTTTACAGGCGAATAACGGTCGCGATAAAAACCAATTAATAAAAAAGAAGATATTCCTAATACTTCCCAACCGATAAATAAAGTTTCTAAATTTCCTGAAAACACAGTAATGTTATATCCGAAATAAAACAACATGATTGTGTTGAAAAAACGCTTATATCCATCTTCCCTATGAAGGTAATAACTACAATAAATGGTTACTAAAAAAGTTAGGAAAGAACCTACAAGGGCATAGATTACTGTTATCTTATCAAAATAAAAATCGATAAAAAATTCATATCCAGGTGTTTTAAAAATAACTAAATTTTTAAAATCTATTGGATGATGGCCATTATATAACCAATAACCTATAAATGCAAGGACACTCATAAAATGGATTCCAAGTGTATAAATACTCACATTTGAAATTATTTTTTCACTTTTCCTTGGTAAAATTACACTTATAACGAACCCTATTAAGGGAAGTAATACTAAATATTGAATAATGGATTGCATATCTTTTTTTATTTAATTAAATAAACAGGAATATTGTCTAATGTACTTTCTAGTAGTGGTTCCATATCACTCACTGATTCAACAGTTTGTTTAATTGGGTTATAGGGCACAAATTGACCTTCTTTAAATAACGAATATTCGTGGGTTTCAGGATTAATGGCTACTAAATTAATCCACTCATTAATAAACCATTCATACATTGCATCAACTGATTTAATGACTTTTAAAACAACATCGGGAAAATGTTCAACAATAATAAGTAATCTTACTGGATCATGTACTTCAATCATTTGACTTGGTAATCCTGGTCTTAAGTCTCCATCAATACCATTAGCTACCCCAAATAATCCCATAACATTATGTGGTAATTTAGTGCCAGCTCCTAATTTATGATTATCTACTCTTGAAAAATAATATTCTAGATTAATACCACCAGCTACAGGCCCTAAAGGCTTCATTACATTAGTTAGTATAGTTCCTTCTGGATCTATTTTATAATCATAAGAGTTCATAAATGAACGTCTATCTAAAAATAAACCTTTCGTTAAATTTCTACTGCCAACAATACATAAAGCATTAGTAGCATGATTTAATTCTGGTCGTGGTTCAAAAATAGATACAGAACGTGTTCTTACTTTTTCATGAATTTGTTTTGCACTCAAAGTTGTATCAATTGACACTAATCGTCTTGAACGTTCTTTTGCATTAGAATCTAATGACTTTTCAAATACTAATTTATTTTTCGTGTGATTTTGCTTATTGATTTCTGATAAAGAATTTTCATCAAAGAATTCAATATCATCACGAGATGTATCATGTAATCCTCCTACAAATTGAGTTGTATCAGGTATAGTAATCCCTCGTTGAGCAAGAATTTTTCTAACTTCTTTTTTATTGGCCATATAGCACATCACACGAGAGTTAACTGAACCAGGCCTACCAGAACATGCACCGCAATCATAACCTGCATAATGAGGATTATTAACGCTACTAGAACCATGTCCAACTATATAAACTAATGGAGCAAAGTTTTTAACTAAACCAATACTTTTTAATTGAGCTTCTACACGAGTTACCATTTCGTCAATCGTAAACCCTATTTGTAAACCATTTTCAATATCATTAGGGTTTTTATTTTCAATAGTTAATTTCGAAAATTTATCCATTTGATTAAACGAGTGAGCTGTTCCTGGGCTCATTGTAGGACGAAAAATATTAAAAAATAATTTGACAGCCGACCAAAAACCAAGTGTTTGGGAGATTAACCATCCTCTTAATAGGGATTGAGATTGATTAGCAAAATGCGCATCTTTTTTACGAACGCTCGTGGTGTCTATTTCTTTAATTAAATATTTTGGCGTTACTGGTGCTGGGCAAAGTTTACTATAAAACTTACCATGCTCAGGTTTAAAAAAGAATTCCACTCCAAAAAATCCTGGTGTACCAAAGGTTTCGCTATTAGGATCATTCTTTTCGATATATCGTCTCATTGAGCCTTCGCGGTCATCCATACAAAACATGGCTTGAAAAGATTTAGGCTCTTTGTTTTTTGCTTCTAATGCGTTTAAAGTTAACCCACTTAAAACATCATCGTAAAAACTCCACTCAAATGCATTTTGAAAAATGGATAGCACTTCGCTTAATTCAGTTGGTGCTACAGATGCAAATAAATCTTGAGGTTTATTTTTTAGTTTGTGAGATAGAGGCGCCCAATTTTCTCCGAATTTAGTATCCAAGGTATCAACTTCTAATAAGGATTCTAAAATAATTAATTCCTTAATTGATATTTTCTTTGGATCTAATAGAGTTTGTGGTTGATCTTCAATGGCTGATACCATGCCACTCCAGCCTTGATGAGAAAACTGTTGATCAAAAATATACTGTTCGTAAAGTGCTTCGTCACCCACTAATAAATCGAGTACAGAAGTAATAGTAGGTTTAGAGTTAAGAAATAGTTTTTTTACTCGCTCAGATTTAAAAATACTTGAGGAACTATTTTTTTCGATTTCTCTAATAGAGGTTAAAAATCCTTTTTCATGAACAGGGAATTTCCAAATAGATATACCTTGATCTAAATAGCTACAAAGTATTCTAAAAAGTTTTGGATGTGTAACCGAATCTAAATTAATATGGTATTGCGATTTCCAATTCGAGCGTAGGCTACCAATTTTAGGAGTAATGGACTCATCATGCTCTTTAGTTAATAGAATATTCGTCCAATCAGACAACTGTTCTTTACCCTTTCTTTCAATAATAACTCTTTCTAAGTTTTTGTGCGTGATACGTTTTGTATTATATAAATCTCTGTATTCATCTAATGACAAAGAAACTTTATAACCAAACATTTTTTCTGCTTTCCTAATGGCTGTATCCCATTTTAATGTTTGAAAAGCATGTAGAGTATTATGATGAATGAAATCTTTAAGGGGTGACTGAGCTGGTAAATAATGCTTTAATTCATGAAGAACATGATGTTCATCAAATGCAGAAGTAGTGTGATGAGTGCTCATAGTTTATACTTTTAAAATTATTTAATTAAGTGTTGAAATGCATTCATTGTAATGATTTATTTAAAACATAACCTGGTATTGAACAACAATCTGTCCTCTACGTGCATCTTTTGTTTCGCGAATATCACCATTACTATCTGTATTAAAAATGGGGCGACTTTGGTAATCAATGGATAATTTTGAATTTTGCCCACTCATTATCCAATTTAAACCAATATCCCATAACATAACAGGGTCTTTCAATCTTTGGTAATTAGCATAAACACCTGATATATAAGGCTGAAGCGTTCCGTGTGTTTTTAGTAAATCCTTCTTAAATAAATAAGCTGCCTGTGCATATACAACTTGCCCAGTACCAATTAAGGGTACTCCATTTCCTGCACCATTAAAACTTGCTGATGAATTTGTGCCATTAGCTGTATTCATGATGTATACATTGCGAATATAATTTGGACCAAAATCGTAATTTAAAAATGAGGCATAAGCCGTAATAGCATTTTGTTTATCCTTATTTAAATATGAGTCATAAAATACATCAACTCCAAATTGTTGAAGTGGTGTTGAAATGGTGTCTAAATTTGAGTTTCTATGCCACATCGCATCTTTTTGATAAGCGAATCCAGTTCCAATATTTAATATTCGCTTTTTGCCTAAATAGGAACCCGTCATATAAGGTAATTGATTTGATTCTTTATCTAAAAACTGGTACATAAAATAACCTTGGTATTGTAATTCAGGAGCCTTTGTTGAATAAAAGGAAGTGTTTGTTCCTGATAACGCAGCTACTGCAGTTAAGGCATTTTGAACGGGAAATGGATTTGAAACTGACACTCTATAATCAAATCCCTTAATTTTACCTTTTGCATATATACCCAATTTACGAACAAACTGATCAGTTATATCATTGGTTGATTCTTGAACAACGGGTAAATCTAAGCCTAAAATATTTCCAACTCCTGAAGAAGAATAGCGAGACGTTCCATTCCAACCACTTAAACCACCACCAATGGTTAGCATATTTTTAAACATGCTATATTCAGCGGTTACATCATGGAAAAATAAACCAGTTTTACGTGCTGATAGATTATTAACACTGTTAATTCCTACTTGTGTATAAAAAAATACATGTTTAGTTACCTGACTCATGATTTGAAAACGAACACGTCTTAAGCCCACATCAAAGGTTTCTTTTTTAGCTGTTCCAGAAACGGTTGACCCTGGATTATTGTCTTCAAATCTAGCCCATATTTGTGCTAATCCAGTTGCTTTGATATAACGTGTACTATCGTCGTTTAGATATATTTTTAAGCCTTCTTTAAAACGTACACTTGGCGTTTGTGCAATAGCATTTATTGAAATGCTGATTACGAATAATAGGATTATCTTTTTCATTTTTATGTCTAAATTATTAGATTATAATATGTTGTATTTTTTATAAAGTTCTGATCCGAAATTCAACTTGCATTTTTTAATTTTCAAGTTACCTCATTGGCTAATTATAAAAGATGGTCCCGCAAAACCTCTATAAACTCATTGATAAAAAACTATGAAATAAAATATCAAGTTGTCTACAAAGGCTTTGCAGGGGATCTTTTGAGCCTTAGCTCAGTTTCAAAATACGAGTTGAAGTAGGGGCATGTCCCAATTGCTTATGATGATTAAATCCTTTAATTTGAATAGTCCCATCATTTTCTTTATAATCTTCTATTAAACTATTTAAAGTTAAGATGGATGTATGATCTACAATTTTTGCGTGGCTTACATCAATTGTTACATTTTTACCTTGAGGCACTGAAGCAAACACTTTTTTTAATCCTAAAATATTTGAAAACACTAAACCTTCATTGATAGTAATGGTGTAATCAGTTTCGTTAGTATTATTAACGATAACATCCGCTTTAAATAAATTTTTTAAAGAGATGCCATTAGTTAAATTAATAATAATTTCTAATACAATACCAGTTCCAACCCCTACTAATAAATCGGTTGCTAAGGTTACAATTACAGTAGCTGTAAATACAAAAAATTGTTCTTTGCCAATATGCCACATGTGTACAAATTCTTTTGGATGCGCTAATTTAAACCCTACGAAAGTTAACATGGCAGCTAAGGCAGCATTAGGTATCATTTCAATTAATGGAACGGCTAATATTACTGCTAATAATAAAAATAAACCATGAAAGAAATTGGCCCAACGTGTTCTTCCTCCATTACTAACGTTTGCCGAACTACGCGCTACTTCGCTAATCATAGGTAAACCACCTAATAATCCAGAAACAGTATTGCCAATACCTACTGCAATCACATCTTTGTTAAAATCCGATTTACGTTTAAATGGATCTAATCCATCAATAGCTTTAGCAGTTAATAAGGATTCTAACGTTCCTATTAAAGAAAATAGAATGACGTACATGATAAAATCACCCAAATGAGAAGATAAGGCAGAAAAGTCTGCATTTATAATACCTCTACTCACGAAATCACCTTTCATTGTAAATCCACTAGTGAATGCTTCAAAAATGCTTCCGATTTTAACTAACGAAAATCCGGAAATACCTTCTTCTGTTTTTACCCCTAATGTTATAGCTAAAGGTACTGCAACTATTAAAACAATTAACGGAGCTGGAATTTTTTTAATTATTTTGTTTTTCACCAAACTCATTAAAATTAAAATGGCTAAGCAAGTAAAGCCAATTGTTGCAATATGCATATTCATGTGAGCAATACTTTCAGGAATCATTGCTAACAATTCTAAAGGCTCTTTTCCTTTTAATAATTTAGGGTCAATACCTAACATAGAGTGAATTTGCTTGGACATAATAATGATACCAATAGCCGCTAACATACCATGTATGGCAGCACCTGGAAAGAAATCAGCCAATTTCCCTAATTTAAAAACGCCAAACAGTATTTGAACGATTCCGGCTACAACAATAGCACCTAAAGCTAAATGCCAGCCAGTATCACCGCCACCAAATGCAACAATAGCACCACCGCATATAGCAATTAAGCCAGCAGCAGGGCCTTTAATAGTTAAACGAGAACCAGCAAAAAAACTAACCAATACACCACCGATGATAGCAGTTACTAATCCGAAAATTGCAGGGAAATCGGATGCTTTAGCAATCCCTAAACTTAGGGGAAGTGCTAATAAAAACACTAAAAAGCCTGATAGTGCATCTTTAGAAAAGTTATCTTTTAACCCAATTAAACCGTCTGTAGGTATAAATCTTTTTTGTTTTGTTTCAGTTGACATAGTTTTAAAATTTTAAGTGATTTTGTATTTGATTGAATAATGCGTGTGTATTTTACACAATAAGTTTATTTCAAGTAGGGTCATAAAAATGACAAATAACATGAAATACATACGGAGAAATCATCTAATAGGATAGATGATTAAATAAGAATACTAGATACGGAAATTACAAACTGCCAAATAAATGGGAGTTGTTAGTTTTTCTGCTAAAGGTTTTGCAGAAATAATTTTGGGTTGAGAAACTTCAGTTAAGAAATAAGCCACAAAACAAGGAATAACAATCGCTTGAATTTGAAAACCATCTTCTACTTCATTTTCTTCAAATAATAAATCAGAATTGGAAGAAGAATTATCTTCTTTTTGAGAATAGGTTGAAGTCTGATGTTTTAAATTACAATGAGATTTAGCTTTTGTATTTATAGACAAGTAAGAATTGACTGAAAAGGATGCTAAAAAGCAAAACAAAAAGAATATCGAAAAATATGTTGCTTTGTTTAGTTTCATAATTTAATCCAAGTGCGAATTTAAATAAAATAATGAAGTAAATCACAAATTAAAAATTGATAATCTCATTTTTTAATATTTTTTGTGATTTATTATCCATTGATAAAAAAGTTATTTAAATACCTAAATTATTGTAATTTAGACAATTACTAAAAGTATTTTTTAATTAATTAAAATTTATTGCGAATCAAATAAGATTTTTTTTAATTATGAAGAAGCAATTACTAAACTCTAAAATAATAGATTACCTTTATAAGATCCTATTTTATTAGGTTTTATGAAATCAACTACAAGCGACATACCTGATAAAATAGATGCCAAAGAAGCAGATTATTTATATTTAAAACCATCTGGTATAGTAGGAGCAGGGAAGGGATTGTTTTCTTCTATATCTATTTATGAAAATGAAGTCATTTCTATATTCAAAGGAGAAATATTATCTGATAAGGAAGCCTCAAAACGAGCTAAAAACAAATTGAATGGTTACTTCATTAACATGTTGGACGGTAGTATTATGGATTCTAATCACGTAAAGTGCTTTGCTAAATATGCCAATGATGCTGAAGGATTAGGGAAACGAAGCGCTAAAAACAATGCGAAAATTTCCTTAAACGAAAACAATAAGGTATGTCTTGTAGCTACAATGCCTATAAAAATAGGTGATGAAATATTTTGTAGTTATGGAAAAAAATATTGGATTAAGTTTAATAAAGGTTAATCGTAATTAAAAACTCCCTCGTTAATGTATGAAGAGGGAGTTTTAGCTTGAAATATTTTAAATTATTCTTTATTCAAAATATTCTTTCATTCTGTCAAAGAAGCCTTTTTCCTTACGATTAGGGTTTGGTGCAAAGTTCTTAGAGTCTTTTAAACTTTCTAAGGTTTTTTTCTCATCTACTGTTAATGTTTGTGGTGTCCATACATTAATATTAACCAACAAATCGCCTGTACCATAATGGTTTACATCTGGTAAACCTTTGCCTTTTAAACGTAATACTTTACCGCTTTGTGTGCCTGGTTCTATTTTAATTTTAACCTTAGCATCCACTGTTGGTATTTCTATGCTAGTGCCCAAAGCTGCATCTACAAAGTTTACATAACTATCATAAAACAAATTACTACCATCACGCTTCAATTCCAAATGTTCTTCTTCTTCAATCACTACTAGTAAGTCGCCATTAATGCCACCACGAGGGGCTGCATTTCCTTTGCCTCCAACTGATAGTTGCATACCTTCGGCAACTCCTGCTGGTATATTAATTGTAATAACTTCTTCAGCTCTTACTATACCATCACCATGACAGGTATTACATTTATCTTTTACAGTTTTTCCTTCGCCATTACATCCGCTACAGGTTGTTTGCGTTTGCATAGCGCCCAAAAAGGTTTGCTGCACACGTGTTTGTACTCCTGAGCCATTGCATAACTTACAGGTATCAAACGTGCCATTTTTTGCTCCAGAACCTTTGCAGGTTCCGCAACTTACAAACTTATTTACTTTTAATTTCTTCTCAGCACCTTTAGCAACTTCTTGCAAATTTAATTTTACTTTAACACGCAAATTAGAACCGCGCACTACCCGACGACCTCCGCCTCCACGTGAGCCTCCGCCACCTCCAAAAATATCACCAAATTGGCTAAAAATGTCGTCCATATTCATGCCGCCACCATAATGTCCACCACCGCCACCTTGGGAGGCGCCACCCATTCCTGCATGGCCAAATTGATTGTATCGTTGGCGCTTTTCAGCATTACTTAATATTTCATAAGCTTCAGCTGCTTCTTTAAATTTTTCTTCAGCTGCTTTATCGTCAGGGTTTTTATCTGGATGGTATTTAATGGCTAGTTTACGGTATGCTTTTTTTATTTCGTCATCGCTCGCACTTTTGCTTATACCTAATATTTCATAAAAATCTCTTTTGCTCATAATTCCTGTGTTTTTTCTTAATCTGCTGTTAAAGCAGCAAAACACTATTAGTTAATAGTGTTTGCATTCCTTGTGTTTAATTTTTTTATTAGTTAAGTCCCAATTACCACTTTAGCAAAGCGAATCACTTTATCTCCTAATTTATATCCTTTTTCTACATCATCAATCACTTTGCCTTTTAGCTCGTCAGTTGGTGCAGGGATATGGGTTATAGCTTCCATGATGTCAGCATTAAATGGTTGTCCAATACTTTCCATAGCTTCTAGCCCTTTACTTATGCAAGTATGTTTAAATTTATTAAAAATTAAAACCATACCTTCTTTAATTGGCTGAGCTTCTGTTACAGTTTCATTAGCTTTGATAGCGCGTTCAAAATCATCAATCGTTGGAATAATGGCTTTAAATACATCTTCTCCAGCGGAACGGATAATGTCAGATTTTTCTTTGATGGTACGTTTACGGTAATTATCAAATTCTGAATATAAACGCAAGTAACGGTCGTTTAGTTCTATAATTTTAGCTTCGTAATCAATGGTTACTGGCTCGTTTTCTTTTGGAGCATCTTGGGATTCAGTAGAAGTGTCATTAGTTTCCGAATTACTAAAAACGTCGTTCATTAATTCGTTAGCGTCTATTGTTTTTTCCTCAGAAGGAATAGTAGGGTCTTTTTCGTTATTTTGCATAGTAAAAATTTTGGCAAATGTAAGTAATCAATATGTTTGCCAAGCATGAAAACCCGAAATATTGTCAGTTTTTTATGAATTTAAACTCAGTTCGGCGGTTATATTCCTGCTCTTTGTCAGAACAAATTACACCATTGGCACAATGATTCCGTATTTCAGTTTCGCCTTTGCCAATCGCTTTTAATCTTTCTCGAGCAATCCCTTTACTTACTATATAATCTACTACAGCGTTTGAGCGATTTTCAGATAATTTTAAGTTACTAGCATCATCACCCTGAGCATCCGTGTGTGATATGACTTGTAATTGCAAAGTGGGATTAGAATTTAAAATTAATAACACTTTATCTAAAACAATTTCTGACTCGGTTAAAATATAAAACTTACTTAATTCATAATAGACATTTTCGTTAACAATTAAATCCTTTTTACCTGTTGTATTGAATTTTTTGTATTTCATCGTAATGTCATCATCATCTTCCAACTCCGTTAATTTGATGACATCTAAGTTTAGTAGTTTGTATTCAAAATCACCCGTAATGGCATTTTTCCTAAATTCAGATACGATTTCACCAGTTTGCTTTGCTAGAAATACTTTTGGACTGTCTTTTACTTTTTGAGTTTGTTCTATTCGTATACTTAAATTTTGTGTCGTATCAATTTGTTTAAACACAAAGTCACCAAAATTATCAGTAGCAGTAGTTTTTAGGGTATCTACGTTACTTTTAATTAAATACACTTTATGTTCAGTTAAAGGAGTTTTACTTTTTTCTCCCCCAATCAATTTACCTGAAATATCGGCAGTAGAGTAGGCAACATTAACTTTACATATATTTTGAAAGGTGCTTTCTAATACTTCAAAACTATTCGTTTCTAAATATAGACGACCTTTTGGATTTACTAAAAATATAGTAGGATATTCAGTTACTTTAAATGCTAAGATGGTTTTATCCTTAATATCTCCTTTAGTAAGGTAATTGATTTTTTTACCTGTAAATTTTGATTTGTGGTAATTCGTTTCTTTTAAAATATAATCCCATTTTTTGAAATCATTTTCAACACATATTGTAGCATATTCTATATCACTAGCTCCTTTACAAGCATTGTTTTGGTATTTATTTAAAATACGTTCTATTTCGTTATTAAAGGCAATTAATTGTTTTATTGTAGATGTAGATGAATAAAAATAAACTAATACAAATCTATCCGTCATACTTTTACCATCAGGTAAATCCAAATTAACCCCTTTGTTTTCAGAGTTTAAAACGGAAACTCTAGAAAACGGAATACGTTCACCTATTCTGAGTTTTGTTGCTTTTTGTGCAACTAATGTGAAGCTTAATAATAAACTTAAAGTTATAATTAGTTGTTTCATTTTTTAGTAAATTTAAATTCAGTTCGTCTGTTATATTCATGTTCTTTGTCAGAGCAATCCACATTATTTAGGCAACGATTTCTAATTTGAGTTTCTCCTTTCCCTTCAAATTTTAAACGATCTTTTTCAATACCTTTTCCAATCAAATAATTTACAACAGTTTCAGACCTTTTTAATGATAATTTTAAATTGGCAGCATCATCACCTTGAGCATCAGTATGTGATGTAACCAAAATATTGTATTGTGAATAATGTTGAAGAACCGTAATCATTTTATTTAATAATTCTTTGTCGCTTTGTATTAATTTGGATTCACCCAACTCATAAAATAAGTTTTCAGTAATTACAAAATTCTTTGTATCGGGTTTATCTAAAGGTTTTAATTTCAAATCAATATCCTCGTCGGCAAGCATATCAGGTAATTTAGCTATGTCGTGTTGTAATAATTTGTATTCAAATCCATGGTCTACCGATTTAAAATTACCGATTTTTTGTCCCGTTTGACTAGATAAAACAACAAAGTTTATGTTTGGGTTTTTTTCATCAATTGTAATAATATAATCTTGATTTAGGTTTGGTAATAATGCGTCAAAATCACCATATTGATTTGTTTTTGTTTTTACAAGCGTATCACGTTTATCACCACCCATTACAACAACAGGTTTAAATGCATAAGGCTTTGTTTCATTAGCACCTTCATCAATTAATATTTTTAATCTTAAGAATTTACCATCAATGGGTTCGGCACCACAATCAATATTTCCAATTTGTTCTGTATTTTTTGCAAAGCCACATAATTCGTTTTTTTCGTTATACACAAGTATTAAAGGAAAATCAGCTTCAGTAAAATTAAAAGCTTTAAAGTCGGATCTAAGAATGGTTGTATATAATCTTGTTACAATTTTTGAATCAAAGTGTTTACCCAAAGGAATAGTTGCTTGTCCAGAAAAGTAAACAGGAAAAATAGAAATACCAGAATTAAAAACAAAAGTAGCTCCATTGTACATCACTTCAGCTAATGCTTCTGTTTTATCGTTATAAAATATAAAAGCTTTCTTTTCTAAAGATGAAAAGTTGTAGATTTCAGCTTTTCCTGTAGCCGTTTTATAACTATATTCCTTTAAAGGTAATGGATTAGGGTATTTTGATTGAGCATTTATGGCAAAGCCTATAAATATGCAAATTACCAATGACATTGTACTTATATTAAATTTCATCTTATTAAATTTCAATTATTTTAAAAATTGTTCTATTATTTTCTTCAAGTTCATCGTTTGTGCAGGGAAAACCATCTACGCATTCATTCAGTGGTTCTGTCTCTCCTTTTCCAATAGCTTTAATTCTATGCTTTGCAATTCCTTTTAACACAAAGTAATTTAAAATAGTGTTTGCTCTTTTCAACGATAACGCTAAATTTAATTTACTATCACCTTTACAACTTGTGTGTGCAATTATATCAACTTTACAATTAGGAAGTGTTTTTAATTTCGATATAATGGCATTAAATTTTAGTTTAGCCGCGGGCGTAAGGTCAGCTAGGCTCCCTTTGAAAATATATTCCGTTAATTCAATATTAATTGATTTTTGAGTTTCAATAACAGATTCAGCTTCTGAAAGTAATCTAAAATAAGGCATTTCTATGTCTAATATTGTACACGCATAATCTCGTTCATTTTTATTAAAGACTGATAAAACTTCTCCATTTTCTGATGCTAAAAATACCCGGTCTTCATCTTGAATTTGATTATTTGCAAATATTTGAACTGTTAAATTTTGAGAAGTATTAATGTTTTGTGCATAAAATAGGCCTGCATTATTAGTTGAAGTTTTATGTATAGTGTCTTTCTTTTCATTTAAAATATAAACTTTAGTACTCTTTAATTCTTTAAAAGCATCACCAATTAAAATTTTTCCAGAAAAATTTGTTTGAACAGCAGTTGAAACAAAAGAATTTTTCCTTTCATTTAAATAACCCATAATAGTTCTAATATCAGGGTTAATGGCAATAATTTTACCAAATTCATCAATTAAAAAACTGGTAGGCGTTTCTATTAAATTAAATGCACTTACAAAATGATCTCTATATCCCTTTTGAGCAATACAATTACTAATTTTTAATAAATTATATTTTTTTATATCCTGTTCCCATGTTTTTCTATCACTTTGTAAGGCAACTGAAATAACTTTAAAACCATCACATGATTTATAATTAGCATCACTGTATTTTGAATTTAATTTGGCGTATATAAACAAATTTTGTTCAGAGCTTGATACGCTTGAGGACCAAAAAAACAATAAAATAATTTTGTTATTATACGGAAAACTGAAACTTTCTTCAGTGTTTACCGTGGTTGGGAGTACCAGACTTGGCGCGTGATCACCTATTACAAGAGGTTTACCTACTTGCCCAACTCCAATTTTACTAACAAATAAGAGTGAAATATAGATGACCAATAGCCTTAACATCATATTATTTTAAATAAGACTCGATTGCTTTTGTTAACGCATTTTCTCTTAATCCTTTGTCGATTATAATTCCCTCTCCGTTAATTAAATAATTTGTTGGAATACTATTGACACCATATTTTTGAGCAACAGCATTATTCCAAAATTGTAAATCACTAATGTGGTATGGCCAAATTAACCCATCTTTTTCTATAGCTTTTATCCAAGCATCTTTATTATTATCTAGAGATACACTCAATACTTCAAAACCATTTCCATTTTTAAAAGTAGATTCATGGTATTTAAGATAGGTAGCAACTACATTAGGATTCTCTCGTCTACAAGGTCCGCACCAACTAGCCCAAAAATCAATCAATACTAATTTTCCTTTTAAAGAGGAGAGTTTAATTAAATCTCCTTGAGGATTACTTTGTTCGAAATCAGGAGCTTTGTTTCCTAAGTTTAACCCTTCAGCTATGTTTAATGTTGAAACTGATTCTGTTTTAGTACTCGTAGTCGTTTCTTTTTTGCTTTTACAAGAAGTAACACTTAAAGTTGTTACAAAAATTAAAGAGGTATAAATAATTTTCTTCATTATTTGTCTTTTCTAATAATCTCAGCTCCAATGGCATTTAAACGACCATCGATATTTTGATAACCTCTATCAATTTGATTGATATTGAAAATTGTACTCTTTCCTTTTGCACTCATGGCTGCTATTAACAAAGCTACTCCCGCTCTAATATCAGGAGAAGCCATTTGAATAGCTCTTAATTGAACTTTTCTATCTAAGCCCATTACGGTTGCGCGATGTGGATCACACAATATAATTTGTGCCCCCATGTCAATTAATTTATCTACAAAAAACAATCTGCTTTCAAACATTTTTTGATGAATTAAAATATTACCACGAGCCTGAGTAGCTGTTACAAGCATAATACTTAATAAATCGGGAGTAAAGCCTGGCCAAATGGCATCTGCAACGGTTAACATAGAACCATCTATAAACGAATCGATTTCATAATGTTCTTGTGAAGGAATATAAATATCATCTCCACGGCGCTCCATAGCTATTCCTAAACGCGAAAAAACTTTTGGGATACAGCCTAAATTATCATAAGAAACATCTTTAATAGTTATTTCTGATTGAGTCATGGCTGCTAAACCAATGAAAGAGCCAATTTCAATCATATCAGGCAAAATACGGTGAGTAGTACCCTTTAATGATGAAACGCCTTCAATCGTTAATAAATTAGATCCAACACCGCTTATTTTTGCACCCATACGATTCAACATTTTACACAATTGTTGTAAATAGGGCTCGCAAGCTGCATTATATATGGTCGTTGTTCCTTCAGCTAAAACAGCCGCCATTACAATATTTGCCGTACCAGTTACAGATGCTTCATCTAATAACATATAGGCACCTTTTAATTTATCAGCTGTTACTTTAAAATTTTCACTTTCTGAATCATATTCAAATTTGGCACCTAAATTTTCGAAGCCAATAAAGTGCGTATCCATTCTTCTACGGCCAATTTTATCGCCTCCTGGCTTTGGCATATAAGCTCTGCCAAAACGGGCTAACATAGGGCCTATTATCATTGTAGATCCACGCAAACCGCCACCTTTCTTTTTAAATTCAGGTGACACTAAATAATCAACATTAATGTCATCTGACTGAAAAGTATATTCCTCATGACCTGTTTTTTCAGCCTTTACACCTAAATCTTTTAATAAATCAATTAATTTATTAATATCTACAATGTCCGGAATGTTACTAATAACAACCTTTTCGGAAGTTAATAATACAGCGCATAAAATTTGTAGCGCTTCGTTTTTAGCGCCCTGTGGTATAATATCGCCTTTGAGTTGTTTGCCTCCTGTTACTTCAAAAATTGCCATAAATTATGCTGATGGTCTATTGTTATTAGATCCGCCATTACTGCGGTGTTTGTTTTTATTTTTTTTATTTTTATTAAATCGATGCTTACCGCCACTACCGCCACCTTCACTTCTCGAAACAGTAATAGGCATTTGATTATTATGTGTTTTGTTTTTAAGTTCGTTAACGTGTGTAAGGACTACTCCTTCGTCAATCACTAATTCATTATTTGTCATTTCTTTGAACTGCTTAAAAATGATGTCATCTGTTACTGAATCCTTGTTCCAATTAACATAAGATTTTTTTAAGTGATTAGCGATAAGCCTTGTTAATTCTTTCTTTTCAGCACCTTCCTCATAAGTCTTTGCAACGTCAATAATACGCTCAATGGTTTTGCCATAATGCTTATATTTGATTTTAGATGCAGGATAGGGTACAACTAAAGGTTTAGTAGTAAAAGTTTCCGCACTTGGACGAGGATAGGGAGAATCCACATCTAATTTGAATTTAGAAATCAAAAATAAATGATCCCATAATTTATGCGTAAAGTCTGCTATGTCACGTAAATGAGGATTTAATTGCCCCATAATTTGAATAATAGCACGCGCACATTTATTACGTTCGTCTCTATCCTCAATGGTAATACAATGATCAATCATTACCTGTATGTTTCGGCCATATTCGGGTATTTCCAAATGAGGCAGTTGTGTGTTATATTCCATAATGTATTTAAAGTTTAAATATAATAAAATTTAAGCACTTTTTTTAAAGCCTTTTTATTGAGATATAAAAGACAAAGTGTTAATAAGGTCGGAGTAAAAAAATATTGCTTTGAAACGAAATTGATTATTGAACTATATATCTAACCATCACAAAATCATTCATTATAAAACCATTTCCAATATCAAAATCTTCAACTCGATCAATTGTAAAACCATTTTTGAAATAAAAATTGATAGATTTAAAATTTTGTCTATTGACAGTTAAGGTAATTGACTGTGGTTTAATAAGTTCAATTAAGTGATTTAAACATTGAGTTCCGATTCCTTTTTTAGATTCGTGTTGATGAATATAAAATTTATGTAAAAAATAATCTTTTTGATTATTAGTACTTACTGATAAAAATCCCACACATTCTTTATTGTTACGTATTAAATAAAATTGATGTTTATTGATTTCTAATTGAAGCTTTAAATTTTCTTTATTATACATTTGCTCTAACATATAATCTACCTGTTCTTGACCTATAATTGGCACATAATGCGTATTCCAAATAGTATGAGCTAATTTTGTAATAGTATCTATATGAGATTGATTTGCTAAAGTAAGTTCTATCATGGTTACGAGTTAGTATTTGTGTATCTTTGTTTCCTAAATTTATGAAGAACTCTAATATACAGCAAAAAATTACAATCAAAAACCGTAGAGCGAGTTTTGACTATAGTTTTATTGAAAACTACACGGCTGGAATGGTATTAGTAGGGACAGAAATAAAATCCATCAGACTCGGAAAAGCATCTTTGGTTGATAGTTTCTGCTACTTTAGAGCTGGAGAATTATACGTTCGTAATTTAAATATTGCTATTTATACTGAAGGAAATTTATATAATCACGAACCTACACGCGAACGTAAATTATTATTAAGTAAACGAGAGTTAGAGAAGTTGGAAAAGAAAATGAAAGACCAGGGGTTAACCATTATTCCTGTAACTTTATTTACTTCAGATAGTGGTTATGCTAAGCTAGAAATTGCTTTAGCTAAAGGAAAAAAACTATTTGATAAACGTGACGATATGAAAGCGAAGGATGTGGACAGAGACTTGAAACGCCAGTATAAGTAACACTTTAATGTTGATTTAAGGATAAATTACTTACAAATATTTATATAATAGAAGCTTCAACAATAAACAATTCAACTTTATTTTTTTTGTAACAGTTTAATTTTCTTTTCCACTTGTTTATTGCCAAGGTTCAACTGATAAGCTTTTTGATAACTTATTAATGCCAAATTAATTTGTTTGTTGGCCTCATATGCTTTAGCTAAACAAAGCTGATTTTGAAAGAAATGAGGGTATAGTGTACATAATGATTTAAATACATTTATAGCTGAAACATAATTCTGTTTATTCATCCATTTCATACCAATGCCTCTTACCCAGCATTCATAGGCAGAATAAACAGTAGAGATATTTTGAATATTCATTTTGATAGAATCCGTTTTATGTATCATGCTCACAGAATCAGCTGCTACTAATTGATTATTAAATGAAATAGTTTTGTCAATTAATGGTTTAATTGTTTTTTGAGTAGCATAAAAGACATCTGATTTACTCTGATTTCGTTCGAATACAAGACAATTTGCGTAATTAATAATATTGCTTTCAGGACTTCGCATTTTTGTGAGGTAAAAACCATGCTTTCTCAAGATGGCTGTTACTTCATCAATTCGATAGCCTTTATGGTGATCATCACAATAAATAGTTTTATCAATTAATGAAAAAGCTTCGAGTATATAAATTTTTCCAGTTGGTTTTAACTTCTTTATAAAATCATTCATCATCGAATCCATATATGTAAATTCATGAAACGAAGCAGCTAACAGTATTTTATCAAAAGTATTGTTGGGAAGATTAGTGGATGTATAAGTTCCGATAGAAAAATGAAATTGATTTGTTTGAGGCTTACCTCTTAGTTTTGTAAAATATTTTACTGATTTGTCAAAGTGTTTTTGATTAAGTCTTTTAGGATCTGTGTCTTCTGCATAAAAGGTAACACTGTCATATAATAGGGATAAAGCAGTCATGATAGATCCATCGTCTGTTCCTATATCAGCAACTACATCGTTGTTTTTGATTTCTAAAAAATTAATTAGATCCTGTTGATTGGCAAATTCTTCATAATATGTTCCAAAGTTTTTATGCGTATAATAATCTTTGTTTTGCCCTGAAATAAACATATTCATTAAACAAAACAATAATATTAAATGGAACTTGATATCATACTTAATGGGAGGCATATATTTTTATATTAAAATGTGATTATAAACCTAACAATATAAATTTTGATTACACTGTCCTTTAATAAAAATACCATAAATAAAAATCCCCATCCGAATCTCGAATGGGGATTTAAACTGATATAATACTTAAATTATTTCAATTTGAAAGCTGCTTTTACTTTAGCAACGTAATCTAATTTTTCCCAAGTAAATAATTCTACTTTCATAGTTTTAACTTTTCCATCAGGAGATTTAAATGTTTTAGTTACTGTTTCGTTTTTACGGCCCATGTGCCCGTAAGCAGCAGTTTCGCTATACATAGGAGTACGTAATTTAAAACGTTGTTCGATGAAGTAAGGGCGCATATCAAAAACAGATTCAACTAATTTTGCAATTTGTCCGTCTGTCATTTTTACTTTTGCAGTTCCGTATGTATCGATGAAAATTCCCATTGGTTGTGCAACACCAATCGCATAAGATACTTGAACCAACACTTCATTACAAACACCTGCTGCAACTAAATTTTTTGCAATGTGACGAGTCGCATAAGCTGCAGAACGATCTACTTTTGA
>JANXRU010000154.1 GCA_025356715.1 Bacteroidota bacterium | reverse complement strand
ATAACATATAAGGCTTAAACGAAGTTGAGGCACGAAACTTTGATTTAAGCCTGTGTTGAACAAAGCGAGAGGTAGCCTAAGCAATAAAATTTACTATGGGGATTTAAAAAAGTAGCTTGTTACTTTTCAGTTGAACAAAGCGATAGGTAGCCTATGATAAGGAACAGCGCATAAAAGTATATTTATTTATAAGTTGGTCTATTAAAGCTTCCTCCTAAAGATTTACCGTAACCAGGACTGGTATTAAATCTTAAACTAATTTCCATTCCTCCTTTGGCACCAGACGCTATGGTTAATTTTGAAATATTTAAATCATAACTAAAGCCCAAAGCAAATTTATCATATTGAAATAATAAAGATGGTATAACAGCATCACCTACTCGATAAAAAGCTCCCAAAGATAAGGCACACGCTTTTTTAATTCCAGTATAAACCGATTGATCTTGGATAATATATTTAAACATAAAACCAGCATTTATTTCTTGGGAAGGCCCTTGACGCATATAAATTAAACTTGGTACTAAGGCAATTCCAGCACCTTTAATTCCAATATCAAAATTAGCATGCGCAACCATTTTAGCATATTGCTTATCTCCGTTAGAAATGAAAGACAAGTTTGGTGAATTAAAATGAAAAGCCGAAAAACCAATATCAAACTTGGTTCCATCTTGAGCACTAATATACCTCTCGCTTTTTGCGTAATGATAAACTACACCTGCTACAAAATCGCCTTGTAAAAAGGACGAATTAGGAGTAGCTTCGCCTGAAGCGGTGGTTGCGTTATAACTATATCCATCATATTGACTACCCCATTTCATTTTTGAAGCATTTAATGTTCTAAATGAAATCCCACCTCCTATTCCACCAGAAAACTTACTATTAGCGCCTGTTTTAACAACAATATTAGCACCTAAATTAACTGCTAACGTTCCTAGTCCTAAATCACCAGCTTTATCGTTGTATACATTAAGTGACATACCAACATAAGATTTCTTTAACTTTAAATGCTTTACGGTCTTTTCTATACTTAAACCGTAAGTTTGAAAAGCATTTGTTACACTTGCCCATTGACTTTTATAATTAGCAATAATTCGTGTATCATATGCAGTACAGCTTAGTGCAGGATTAAGTATAACAGGCGTTTCATTAAATTGTGAAAAATGAATGTCCTGACTATTACAAAACAGTGAACTAAATAGTAAAATAGCAAGAAGGATATTATTTGTTTTCATATTCAGGTTGTCTAATTTTTATCTCAATAATGTGATATTTCCTTTAATTGTAAAGGGAGTTCCTTGAATGGTGGTGCCATCTGCTTCATATATAAAAACACCAGTATCCATTGGTTTTCCTCTAAATGTCCCATCCCATCCATAAGATTTACTATTAGTTTCAAACACTTTTTCTCCCCATCGATCATATATCCGCATAGTGAAAATAGATATGCAGAAACCATTAACGTATACATAATCGTTCAATCCATCTCCATTAGGAGAAAACACATTAGGTACAAAAAAATCACCACAAGTTACATCAACTGTAACCGTTATTGTATCCTGACGATGACAATAAATAGTGTTATAGGCAGTTACAATGTATTGCGTTGTAACCGTTGGTTGCACAATGGTATTTGAACAGGTTGGACACGCAATTGTTCCATTATTTGGACTCCAATTATAAGTAGTACCACCTATAACACTTATAGGAGCAAATTGTCCAATTTTTATAGTTGTGTCTCCAAATGCATGAACAACATTTGGGGTATCTGCTACAAAAATATAATTAGATTTAATAACGGTATCAGTTCCATAAGGATTTGTTGCTACTAAAGATACCGTGTAATGCCCTGCTGTATTAAAACATATTTGAGGACTTGTTAATGTTGAGGTTGCGGGATTTCCACCTGGTATAAACCATTGATAAGTAATAGGAGGGGCGCCAACAGCAACAGCTGAAAATGTAACACAACCATTTGTACAAATGGTATCATTAGTTAATGTGAAAAAATCTGCCACTGGTGGTACACAATTAAAAACTTGAATACTAATCGTTTTTGAACTCACGCATAATCCATTTGATAAGGATAAGGTATAAATAACCGTTGCTGTTGTTGTTGGCTTCGCAATGATACTGGATGAATTTACAGAACCAACAATAGAAGAACTTGGCGACCAAGTGTATGAAATACCTGCCCCTATTGGAGTTGCATTAATACTTACTGTTTTAGTTAAACATACAGTTGTGCTACTTGCAACTAGTGTTGGGGTAATAGTTGGTATAACACTTACTGTAACTACAGCAGGAACAGCTATACAACCCGCTGCGGTTTGTCCAGTTAATGTATAGGTAGTTGTAGTAGCTGGAGTAACAGTAGTAACAGC
>JANXRU010000148.1 GCA_025356715.1 Bacteroidota bacterium | reverse complement strand
AATGCAAATGCTGAATCTTTTAATTCTAAAATAAAAAACTTTAGAGCTAATTTAAGAGGTGTTACAGATATTAAATTCTTCCTTTTTAGACTACAAAAACTATTTGCATAGAATTTTATCCCCAACTTTTATCTTTGACCCATTATTTGTTTTATTATAAAATAGCATTATATTTAATAATAGTATTAACCTTTTAAAATTTAAAATTATGCTAATTGCCATCATTCTCGGAATTCTTCTTTATTTATCTATCATCACATTTATTATTATATCAATGTGGAAAGTGTTTGTAAAAGCTGGTCAGCCTGGTTGGGCTTGTATAGTGCCTTTTTACAATATTATTATTATGCTTAAAATTGCAAACAAACCATGGTGGTGGATATTTATGTTTATTATTCCTATTGTCAATCTTGTTTTTGTTATCATGTTACTGCACCGTATTTCTTTATCATTTGGTAAGGGCGGTGGCTTCACGGTAGGTTTATTATTTTTAGGAATTATTTTTTGGGCAATTTTAGCCTTTGATAAATCAGAATATAAAATGATAGGAGAACCTGTTTAATAGCTATGCCCTAATTGTAATCAATAAATTTATTGGTGAGGGTTGTATATTAAGTGAAATTAATGAAATAAAGCAAACTCAAGTTCAAAAAAAAGAGTAAGACAATACATTGTCTTACTCTTTTTTTTGATATTATACCAAATTGATACAATAAGTAGTCTAATCGTAGGAAGTCATACTAATAGCTATCGGTATCAGGGTGACGAAACTTTGGACTATTTATAAATTTGCATTTGGTATTATATGTTTAAGAATCCTACTTATTTACTATAATTTTACGAGTCATCCACTCTCCATCTACAGCGATTCTTACAAAATAAATACCATTTCGTAATTCAGCAGGTAATTTAAGTTCATAATTTTGAGCCCCAGTTACCCTTGCTATTTTGTCTTTATAAACACTTTGCCCCAAATTGTTTATTAAGTTGATTTCTACATCGGCCTCTTGAAAGGTTGAATAATTAATAAACAACGTATTTCCATTAGCAGGGTTTGGGTAAATACTACCAATTTTTCCTTTCAATACTTCAACTAAAGTAACAGCAGGGCAATTTTGGCTAATTACCGCTTTAATATCAGCCTCTGTCATATTATTAGTTGTTACTTCGTATATCTTTTGGTCGTTGCAAATAACATATACTGTAGGGAAATACGCAATACTATAACTTGTAGTCCAAGGATCAATAATTGACGTTGGTGGATCTATAATAGGATATGGAGTACCTGCAACCCAGTTTCCTTGAGTATTAGTTCCTGTTCCATTTAAATCGGCAGCATTAGTTGAACCATCCCCTTCAATTAAAAAGACTTCGGCTTTATTAGTTCCCGCGGGCCCTTCCGAAGCATAAAAATTGTCGAGTTCAAGAGATTGATGGTAATCCCAGCAAGGACTGCACCAAGTTGCCGAAATATCTAGCACCACATTTTTGCCTTGCCCTAGCATGGTAAAAAGTGTATGAGAGGTGCCATTAATGTCGGCAAGAGTCCAGTTAGGAGCCGCAACACCTGGCGCTAATTGCGCTTTTGCGGGGTTAATACTTAAAGCCCCACTTAAAAGCGTGGTGCTTAAAATCGTTTTTAGTTTTGTTTTCATGTATATTATTATTAAGTTGGTGTATTGCAATATGAAGCAATATGAAGCGTAAATCAAATAAAATATACTAACGTTTGGTATTCATCTACAAAGTTACCAGTTACTTCTGCTCCTGAAAACTTTCGGGATGCAATGCCATAACAAGTGAGCAAAACCATCTAATACATTTATCGTTATAAGTAATCAGCAAAATACACATCATAATTACAAAGTATTTGCAAATATGTAATTAGCGGTTATCTTTGTTTACATACTTTGCTCTATAACTATTAGTAAACTAATAGTTTAAATCCACTTTAAAACGATAGCGCTAAAATGAACAAAATTATTCAACTTACTTTAACGATGCTTACTTGTACTTCAATAATAACAGCTCAAACAGAAGACCCTTACCTTTGGCTTGAAGAAGTAGATGGAAAAAAAGCCCTAGAATTTGTTGATAAGCAAAATAAATTAACTATTGATAAGTTGTCTCATTTAAAGGATTATCAAAGTATTTATACTAAAAGTTTAGAAATTTTTAATTCAACCGATCGTATTGTGTATCCTACTATTTATGGAGAATTTATCTATAATTTTTGGCAAGACAAACTTCATGAAAGAGGAATTTGGCGTAAAGCAACCAAGGTAAGTTATGAAAGCGGACATCCAATATGGGAAACTCTTTTAGATATTGATGCCCTATCAAAGAAAGATAAAGTTAAATGGGTTTTCAAATCGGCTGAAGGCTTATATCCTAAATACAATCGATTTATCATTAGCCTATCTAAAGGCGGTGGTGATGCTATAGTTGTAAAAGAATTTGACGTGAAAACGAAATCCTTTGTCCCTAATGGCTTTTATATTGATGAGTCGAAAGGAGGATCAGGTTTTTTAGATGAAAATACCCTAATTGTTTCTTCTGATTTTGGTAAAGGATCAATGACTACTTCTGGTTATCCTAACCAAGTAAAGTTATGGAAAAGGGGTACGCTATTAAAAGATGCTCAATTAATTCATCAAGGCGATACAACAGATGTGAGTTCTAGTGGCTATATTTTAAGAGATGGCGCCGTCAATTATTTATTAATTAATAGAGGTATCACATTTTATACTGGTAACTCTTTCGTATGGGTTGATAATAAGCTTGTAAAGTTAGATGTGCCAGAAGATAGTCAAACCTCTCTATTACTGAATAATCAATTTGTTATTAATTTAAAATCTGATTGGACGGTTAATGGTGTTAAATATAAGCAAGGCTCATTAGTAAGTTTGAATTTTAATTTATTATTAAAAGGTCAAAAAGAAATCCAATTAATATTAGAACCAGATGAGTTTACAAGTATTTCTGGCGTTTCATCTACAAAAAATAAAATGCTTGTTAATACCTTAACGAATGTAAAAAGTGAATTATACATCTATACTTTTATTAATGGAAAATGGGATAAAGTAAAGGTAAACGCTCCTGATTTTGGAACAATTTCTATTGCAGCAGTTGATGAATTTTCTGATCAATACTATTTTAATTACACAAATTTTTTAGTACCATCTACTTTATATATGGCTGATGCCATGACTAACACAACTAAAGTATATAAATCATTACCTGCATTTTTTGATGCAAGTAAATTTAAGGTAGAACAATTTAAAGCGAAATCAACGGATGGAACGATGATTCCCTATTTTGTTGTTAGCTCTAAAGCCACTCAGTACGATGGCAAAAACCCAACTCTAATGTATGCCTACGGTGGGTTTGAAGTGTCATTAGATCCACATTATTCTGCAACAACAGGTAATGCTTGGTTAGCAAAAGGAGGTGTTTATGTTTTAGCTAATATTAGAGGAGGTGGCGAATTTGGACCAAAATGGCATCAATCAGGTTTAAAAGAAAAAAGACAAAATGTGTATAACGATTTTCATTCTATTGCTGAAGATTTAATTGCTAAAAAAATTACATCAAATAAAAATTTAGGAATTATGGGTGGTAGCAATGGCGGATTATTAATGGGCGTGGCTTTTACACAACGCCCTGATTTATATAACGCTGTGATTTGTGCCGTTCCATTATTAGATATGAAACGTTTTAATAAACTATTAGCTGGTGCTAGTTGGATGGGTGAATACGGAAACCCAGACATAGCAGAAGAATGGGAGTTTATAAAAAAATATTCTCCGTATCAAAATTTAAAAAAGGATGCCAAATATCCTGAAGTGTTTTTTACTACATCCACTCGTGATGATCGTGTTCACCCTGGTCATGCTCGTAAAATGGTTGCTAAAATGGTAGACATGGGCTACCCTGTTTATTATTATGAAAATAAAGAAGGAGGGCATGCGGGCTCATCTACAAATGAACAACGCGCTAAAACAACCGCTTTGCAATTTTCTTATTTACTAATGAAATTGAAAAATTAAGTATTTATTAACCCAAATTAACAGAATAAAGAATAGTTGATTTTACCACTTACCACCGCTTTTTTCCGCTTTTGTAGTTACCTAGTTGAAGCCATAAATTTTAGTAAATTTGGCCATAATTTCATGAAAACTATGAAGACATTTATATACAGTTTATTTTTAATTAGCATCACTCCTGCATATTTTTCACAAAATGGAAATGAGTGGGATTTACAAAAATGCGTGGATTATGCCCAAAAGCATAATATTTCCTTAAAACAATCCGAGATAACTACCCAAATTAATAAGAATTATTCCGTTCAAAGTCAGGCAGCCATCTTACCTACCATTAATTTAGGCGGACAACATACCTATAACTTTGGTCGTACTATTGATAGATACACCAACACCTTTGCTAATTCGCGTGTATTATCTCAAAACTTTTATGCATCAAGTAATGTTGTATTATGGTCAGGTTTAGCTCAATATAATAATATACAAGCTACTAAATATCAATACTTAGCAAGTGCCGAAAACTATTTACAACTACGAAATGATTTAGCATTAAATGTAGCAACAACCTATATTAACGTTATTTTTTCGGAAGAAATTTTACAAATAGCTAAAGCATCTCATAAACTAACCGAAGACCAATTGGCACGTACCGAAAAATTAGCAGATGCAGGTACAGTTGCTAAAAGCGCGGTTTATGATGTAAAAGCTCAATTAGCAAATGATGATGTTACGGTAACCAATGCCGATAATAACTATCAAATAGCCATGCTAACTTTAAAGCAATTATTAAACATTGATACCTTAAATAGTTTTGCTGTTGTTAGACCAAACGTTGATATATTAAACAATGAATTGGCGCTCACTTCTGTTCAATATATATATGAAACAGCTTTAAAGAATCAACACTCCATTAAAAGTTCTAATTATAATTTATTAGCAACAGAAAAAAATTTAAATACTGCAAGAGGAAAAATTAGCCCATCTTTAAGTGTAACAGGTTCTATTGGTACAGGAACATCTGAATTAAATAAAAAAGTTATTAGTTCAAGCTATAATGGTTTTGATCCTGTTGCTACAACCATTGATGGCTCTAATATAGTTGTATATCAACCTCATGTAGATGTTGTAACAGAGAAAACGCCTTTTGCAGATCAGTTTAAGGATAACGTTAATAAAAGTGTTGGGTTTACATTAAACGTTCCAATTTTTAATGGCTTGCAAACGGTTACAGGAATAAAAAATGCTAAGTTAAATGTATTGAATGCTAAATACAGTCAGGATTTAGTTGAACAAAATTTATACAAAACCATTGCTCAAGCTTATGCCAACTCAAAAGCAGCGCTTAATAAATTCAATGCTAACAAAGCTTCTGTTGATGCATCTGAACAATCATTTTTTTATGCGCAACAAAAATTTAATGTAGGTGCTATTAGTACATTTGACTTTAATAGTGCCAAAACTAGATTAATGAATGCACAAAGTAATTTAGTTCAAGCTAAATACGATTATGTATTTAAATTGAAAGTATTAGATTATTATCAAGGGAAAGAATTAAAGTTTTAAAAAAGTAAAAAAATGAAAAAATTATATTGGATTATCGGAATTTGTATTGCTTTATTAATTGCTGTTATTGCTTATAAGGCTTTGAAAGGAACCCAACCAACAGAAGTAACAGTTGAAAAAGCTGAAAAACGAAACATCATCGAAACCGTTTCCGCTAACGGTAAAATTCAGCCCGAGGCAGAACTTAAAATTACTTCTGATGTATCAGGAGAAATTGTAGAAATGTTTGTTAAGGAAGGTGAACAAGTAAAAAAAGGAACTTTACTTTGCCGTGTAAAACCAGATATATATGAAAGTGCTTTTGAACGTGTTAATGCAACTGTAAATAGCACCAAAGCTAATTTAAAAACAACGATGGCACAATTAGTTCAAGCTAAGGCAACCCTTGCTAACGCTGAAGCTTCTTATGCAAGAAACAAAAAATTATTAGACCAAAACGCTATTTCGCAACAAGAATATGATGCTGCTAAAGCTACCTACGAATCGGCTAAAGCAAATGTAGATGGTATTACAGAAAGCATTAAAGCGGCTGATTATAATGTGCAAAGTGTAGAGGCATCCTTAAAAGAAGCAAATACGAACTTAGATAAAACAAAAATTTATGCACCCGTAGATGGTACGGTATCTAAATTAAATGTAGAAAAAGGAGAAAGAATTGTTGGTGTACAAGGTTTACAAGGAACTGAAATATTACGTTTAGCCAACTTAAACGAAATGGAAGTAAGTGTTGAAGTTAATGAAAATGACATTATCCGTATTAGTAAAAACGACACGGCTATTATTGAAGTGGATGCATACATTGGAAAAAAATTTAAAGGTATCGTAACTGAAGTTGCTAATTCGGCAAATACAACAGGTATTTCTGTTGACCAAGTAACAAACTTTGTTGTAAAAATTAGAATACTAAGAGAGTCTTATGCATTTTTAATTTCTGAAACTAATTTAGCACCCTTTCGCCCAGGGATGAGTGCTAGTGTAGAAATTCAAACAAGTAGAGCATCAAATATTATTACCATTCCTATTCCCGCAGTTACAACTCGTAATGCAGATACAACGAAAACAAAAGATATCAATAGAGACGAGGAGCCTGAAATGCAAGTGATTGACGAAAAACAACAAAAATCAGAAAAGAAAAAAGAAGAAATAAAAGAATGTGTGTTTGTTAACCGTAATGGTGTTTCAAAAATGGTTTATGTAACAACTGGTGTTCAGGACAATGATTATATAGAAATAAAAAATGGAGTTTTAGTTGGTGATGAAATAATATCTGGTCCTTATGGAGCTGTTTCTAAAACATTAAAAGATGGTAGTAAAATTGTAGTAGTTGATAAGGATCAATTATTTGTAGAAAAGAAATAAATCATGTTACCTATTAAATAACATGGCTTACATCTTACATATAGAATCTACTTCTACTGTTTGCTCTGTAGCTCTGTCTCTTAACAACGAGTTAGTAGCCATTAAAGAAATAAATAATGGGTATACACATGCCGAAAATTTGCATGTTTTTATTAAAGATTTGCTTTTAGATTCACACATTGATATCAAACAATTAAAAGCGATTTCAGTTAGTACTGGGCCAGGTTCTTATACTGGGTTGCGTATTGGATATTCAACAGCTAAAGGATTAGCGTACGCCTTATCTATTCCATTAATTGCTGTAAGTACGTTAAAAGCATTGACTACCATGGTCTTACAATATTCCTCTCCCGACTCTTTTTTTTGTCCATTGTTAGATGCCAGGCGAATGGAAGTATATTGTGCGATGTATAACAATACGCTTGAAGAAATAATGCCAGTAAATGCTTTAGTTTTAAACGAAGAAAGTATTTTTACTTTTCAAAAGGAAAAACCTGTCTGTTTTTTTGGTGATGGTATGCCAAAAGCAAAAGAATTATTAAGTGTATTACCTAATATACATTTTATAGAAAACATTACAGCTAGTGCTACAGCATTAATACCGTTAGCTTATCAAAAATATATGAAACAAGATTTTGAGGATATTGCTTATACGGAGCCAATGTATATTAAGGAATTTTATTTTGCGCCTGCTAAAAAATAATTTATTAATTTAGAGAAATGCAACCAAAAATCGCTTTCATAATAAATCCTAAAGCTGGCGTTAAAAAGAAGATAGACCTTAAAGCGTTTATCACTGCTCATTTCCCAAAGGATATTCCTTTTGATTTAATTGTATGGGAAAATAAAGACGATTTTGAATCAATTAAGAAACATATTTTAGTTAACCCCTACTCTATTGTTGTCGCTTGTGGTGGTGATGGAACTGTTAATCAAGTAGCATCTGTGGTAGTAAATACCAATATGGCTTTAGGTATATTGCCGCTTGGTTCAGGTAATGGTTTAGCACGAAGTAATCAAATTCCTATGAACTTAAAACAGGCTTTAGCTGTTATAGCTAAAGGCTCTATTCGTAAAATGGATTCTGCTTTACTTAACGGAATCCCGTATTTTTGCACCGCTGGCGTTGGTTTTGATGCACTAATAGCTAATTGTTTTGCAACAAGTACTAAACGAGGTTTTGCAACATATATTAGTACAACATTTAAAGAATTTTTTAATTATAAACCAAATACCTATACTATTACTGTTGATGGTAAAACAACTAACGTTGAAGCTTTTTTAATTACTATTGCAAACGCAGGTCAATGGGGTAATGATGTATATATTGCGCCAGGTGCCAAATTAGATGATGGTTTATTAAGAGTGAGTATTTTAAAACCATTTTTAAAACGATCTATTCCATCTATCGGACTGAAATTATTTTTAAAAAAAATAGATACATCCAAAAGTTTTATGGCCTTGGTGGGCAAAAAAATAGACATTAAATTTAATCAGGAATTACCCGTTCATTTTGATGGAGAGCCTTTGTTAGTGAAAGATAAACTATCTATTGAGGTCATACCTTTATCTTTGAATGTAGTTTGTTAAGCAATCCAATCTTCCTAATTATATAACTGCCTTTTTTATTAAACCCCCATTTCAATTTTGAAATGGGGGTTTAATGATTAAAAGAAATTAATTAATTAATCCTTGATTAATTTGGTAGTACTAACGTTAGAATTACTTGTTGCTTTTAAAATGTATAACCCATTAGCTAAACCAGAAAAATTTATGAGATGTTTTCCAGTTTCTAAAGTTTGATTATAAACAACGTTACCTATAGCATCAATAACATTGACATCAGTAACTTTAGTTGTTTCTATAATAAACAAACCAGTTGAAGGATTTGGATAAACTGATAATTGGGAGTTAGAATTTAGTTTATTAATTCCAGTTGTAATAGGAGTGATATTTTGGTTATAATAATAGTTTCCATTACGGTCTCCTGTCATTAAATCTGCTTTCCCATCATTGTTTAAATCAACAAACCTCATAGTTATATATCCATTAGGCGTTGCAACTAAAGAAAACGGATTTACTACAACTGTTGTAAAATTAGGAACTGTAGATGTTCCTATATTTTCAAAGTAACCGTAATCTCCAACACCAAAAGCATTAGCTGAAATCATATCTTTATCACCATCACCATCCAAATCATTAAAACTTGGTGTTGGTAATCCTGCTCCAATTAAGTTAAATGGTGCAACAACTTGTGCTAAAAATACAGGTACTGAAGCAGTTCCTGTTCTTTCATAGTAAATAAAATCGTTATTGTAAGACTCTCCAACCATTAAATCTAAATCGCCATCGCCATCTAAATCAGTAAAAGTTGGAGAACTGTACGATCCAGCATCTGTTATACCAAATGGATTTACAACACTTGTTGTAAATGATGGTGCTGAAGCAGTGCCTACATTTTGATAATAGGTGAAATTTCCATCATATTGCCCTACTAATAAATCCATGTCGCCATCATTGTCTATGTCAGAAAAAACAGGTGAAGCATAAGAATTACCAGTATTTGTAAGACCAAAAGGGTTAGTACTTGCGGCAGTAGTATAGGATGGTGCAGAGGCAGTGCCTACATTAATATTATACATAAAATCACCATTATTTTTCCCTGTAATCATATCTAAATCCCCGTCATTATCTAAATCGGCAAAGGCTGGAGTAGCATAAGTACTGGTACCTATTGCCGTTAATCCAAATGGATTTGTTACCGAAGCAGAAAATGTAATTTGGGCATTTACCTTATTAGGCATTATAGCCATAGCACCTAACACAACAGTAGTTGCTATGGTTGTGTGTTGAAAACTCTTTTGCAAATTCATCAACTTTTGATAAAGTCTTGTAATGTGTTTTTCCAATACGCCTTGTCGATGTACATTTCTGTTAGCAGTAATTAAGCTACTTAGTCTGCGAGTACATTTGTTATAAGTTCGTAGAAGGTTGTTAAATATGTATTGGTTTTTTTTCATAGGTGTTACCTTTTAAAATAATTATTGTTAATATTAACGATTTTATAAGAAACTGAAAAGCTCAACATGTACTACTTATTAACATTGAAAAGGCCTAAGAACCTGTTTAAAATTCTTATTTTTCAATTTTATAATATTATCATTTTAAATTGAAAAGAGCTTATTTTTTTGGTTATTCTAGTTAATAAACTATTAACAATGAGCTGATTTATGAGAAATACATCAAATTATTGAAAAAACATTTTATATTTGCCATTAAAAAACGCAATTATGAACAAACTTATTTTAGCCTCAAGCATCTCTTTATCAATCGCATTTATTTCTTGTGGTGGTGGTACTACTGAAGAAAATCATGAATTAGTTGATACTACAGCAGTTGAAGCTCCAAAAGATACAACTCCTATTACGGTTAATGAAGAAACCAAATTTAAATTTGATTTTGCTATGGCTAATATTCCTGCGCCTGTAGGTAGTATTAACGAGCTTTCAAGTTGGGGCGTTCCATATAATAATTTATTATTAGCAGATCCTAAAAAACAACTTACAACTGGTTCAGAATTTACAAAAGCATTATCATTAGGTATCTATAATATAGACATGTCATATGCGATGGTAAATAACAAAGGAGAGGATGTATTAAGTTATATGAAAACAGTTGTGAAATTAGCAGATAATTTAGGGTTAAAAAGCGCTATTGATAATATGTTAGGGAAGCGTGCAGAAATGAACTTATCTAACAAAGATTCTTTATTAGCAATTTTAGATCAAATGTATACTAAAAGCGATTCTTACTTAAGAACTAATGAGCGTGTATATACTGCTACCTCTTTATTTGCTGGATCTTGGATTGAAGGGTTATATTTAACTTGTAAAATAGGAGAAAGCGTAACAGATGTTCCTGCAAAAGAAAAAGCTCATAAACATTTATGGGATCAACGTTTTTACTTAAAAAACTTAACGGAAATTTTAAATGATTTTAAAGATAAAAAAGAGTGCGATAAATTAAACTCAGAATTATTAGCTATTCATGCAGATATCAATGATATCAAAGATCCTAAAAACATGAATGATGATAAGTTTAAAGAGATAGAAGGTAAAATTACTGCCTTAAGAGCGACTATTCTTAAATAAAAAATTTATTATATAATTTTATAAAACCCCTCATGCTTTTGTATGAGGGGTTTTTTGTTTTTGAGGGCAATAAATTTGTTTTATATTTATATGGCCTCATTAACTTAATAATAAATTCAAATTGAATAGAAAATGAATGCAACATTGCCATGTTTGCGTACTTGGAGTTAAATTATAGTTCATAAAAATAAATATTAATTCTTACGCATCGAATTTAATCGTCTAATAGCAACTAATTGGTCGTAATAAGTACCACGTTGGCGGTGATACACATATATTGCGTAATCATTTTCCGTTTCCCAATGACTTCCTTCTGTTAAATTCTCATCACCCGCTTTTTCCTTGTCTTTTAAAAACACATAAGTGTAGTTGTAATATCCTTGCTTGATATTTAAATTACATTCGTAACCCATTTTTTTACTATTATAGGTCATTCTATTCGTTTTATTCAGTCGCCAATCGGTTACTTTCCCTAACACGTAAAAATTACCTTCACTCTGCATATTATCGTAAGGTAAAAAGAAATGAACCCATACATAATCTGCCTCTGTATCTGGACTTCCAACAGCATCCTTATTTTTTATTAAATATCCACCGTTTAAATCATTATAAAAGGTATAACCCTTATATGCTCGACTTTCATCTTTTTTAAGAACTAAATTATATTTGTAGGCACTGTCTTTATAAATCTCCTCTACTCTTTCCGTGTATGTTCTCAAAGAACGCGTATCATAGTATCTAAATTCATTGCCTCCAACAAAGGTTGATTTATCATCCAATGAATAGGTTAACTGACGAGGCTCAACAAACGTTGGTTTAATATCTCTTATCGCATTATCCCATCGGTTATTTTGAGTAATCACAACTTTTAAATCAACAAATGGATTTGTTAACTCATAAGCTCCATTTAATAACGAAAATTCAATGTGTTGTTTTTCAAACTGCTCATCATTGCCAATTGCTTGGCGGATATTGGCTACTACAGTTATTTTATCCTCATAAATTATAAAGCGTTTCGTTAAAACTAACTTTTCTTTATTATTATCTAAGTATACATATACGATGTAATTTCCAGATTTAGAAAACTGCATATTTGTTTGAGGAAATAAAATAGAATAATGCGTGTATTTTTGAAGTGTAACTGTGGAATAGGAAAAATTTAAAATATTAGCTTCAAAAAAACCAACCATATATTCTGTACTCATTAAATCAGAAGGTTCCCAATTGGCATTACAATGAACGAAACTGATAGAGTAGTTTTTTTTATCAGCATCTAAATCATCAAAACTGAGCTCCAATTTCTCAGAAGAATTTAATGGTAAAATGGCAGGTGCATTATCCCAAGACGATTCGTGTAATAAGGCAGTTTTGATATTTGTATTATAAACCCAATCTTCATATCGTAATTGATTATCATTTACATAATCATCCTGTGCTAATAAAGATGATGAAAAGAACATCAAAAAAACAGTCATTGAGGTATAAAATAATTTTAAATAAAACATATGGTATTTAAAACGAATACTGATTAAATTAATTGCGTTAAACATTAGTTTAAATTTAAATTAAATCTATTGTTTAATTAAATCTCCTGTGCTATTTTTTGTTAAATGAATGGTTGCTGGATTTCCACTATAAAATATATTCCCCGTTTGATCAATAACGATATCCATTAATCCATTTTCTGGGGCATTTACGTATGTTTTTCCAATGGTGACACTATGTAAATATAAGTAATTTGTAATTTGTAAATCAGCAGCATATAAGTAATTGGTACCTGTATAATCATTTTCCAAACTCCCTGTAGTACCAGATAAATAAGTATCCCCATTTCCATGAGCACTCACTATTATTTTGCCTGTATTTAAAATTAATTTAATATCTCCAGAGCTAGCGTTGCGGCATGTTATTAAGTCTTGAGTAATTGCAGTGGTACTTTCAATGGTACCTAACCCACTGTTTAAAATGTATTTAAAATAGGGAGCAGTAATATAGATGTTAATTTTTTCGTCGTACCCTCTTACCCAATTACAACGATTATGATTTGAAATTTTTAAAGTATCACCACTTAATTCTGTTTTAATAAGCGATTGCAAATTTTCTCCTGCCTCTACTCTCACTTCAAAATCAGTTCCTGGTGTTAAGTATAAATCCATTTTATCTGAAATGGTAATGCTGCTAAAATTTGTAACATCTCTGTAAGTAGCTATATGATTTCCTGTTGATTTAATACAATCACACATGTTCTCTTTCTTACAAGAATTTACAAGTGGTATTAAACATATCAATAAGAAAATATTATAACGCATGTGGTTTTTTCTTTTTAAGACTAAAACAATATCCTAAACCATAATCAAAATGCGCCGCTACGGCCCAATGCGATTTCATGGTGAAATTAAACATTAAACCATTTTTGCAAAAATACCGAATACCTATACGGTGAAATATGGGGCCATCTTCTTTGGGCTTAGAAACAGCATAATATCCCATTTCTATAGGTAAACTTAATCGACCTATATTGTATGAATAACAAGCCTTAACTCCTAGTTGCATTAAATCTAAAGAGCTATTTATAGGCGTTCCAGCTGTTTTTAAATGATATTCATTTTGCAAATCATAATCTACATCAAAACCTGCACCCCATTTATGGGTATTACGAACGTTGTAATAA
Source organism: Bacteroidota bacterium (assembly GCA_025356715.1). The sequence goes on along the minus strand of JANXRU010000148.1, from coordinate 32,043 downwards.
TAATTAACGCCAAAGGTATTAGCAAAATATTTAGTGCCTGTAGCCGGTTCATGTTCATTAAAACCTGCAGCATCCCAAATTAAAATTTCATGTTTACTCTTCCAAGTGGATGCCGAATCTTGCAAATCAGCTTTTGTAACTTCTCCATTGAGTTTATAAGTTAGCCCTAAATTGAAAGACACAACATTTAATCCTAAGTTTGGCACTTGGCTTCGGCCATTCGAAGCATGTGAAAATGATAACCCAGGTTCTAATCTAAATTTGTTACTAATATTTAAGTGCCACAAAGCTTTCCATTGAACAAACGTATTTAAATGGCTACCAATAGCAATGTTTTTTGGATCGGTATTAATGTCAAATTTTTTAGTAAGATAAGAAACACCCCAACAAATACGAACGATGGGCCTTGCAGCTCTTATTTTTTTATTTAAAGGAATTTCAATATACGGCGATAAGGCAAAGCAATAACCTAATTGCTGTGGATTTGAAAAATCGATCATGTTCAGAGAAATTCCAACCTCAGGAAAATTATTTTCTCGATGCCAGCGTTTAGTTCCCGTTGTAGGTTTTACAAAATCTATTTCAATAGCAGGAATATATCCTTTTACTAAATTACCAATAGTGCTCTTATGTTCGAAAATAAAACCATAGGATGGTACTACTTTAATATAAAAATCCTTGGTTCCAGTCATTTTTTTTTGAGAATAAAAAACGGTGGAATAAAAGAATAATGTGAATATAAATAGCTTTTTCAAGTGTTTCAAAAATAATATAAATTATCAATTTAACCCAATATTATAAGGAAATTCAGCTTTAAATGTGCAGAATCACTCGATCATGTAATCTATAATTAATTAAATGTTGAATAAATGTTTATATAAATTTACCAAAAATGAACATTATACCACTGTTTAGGCCTAAACTTGTCTATAACAACCATTTCTGTACCTTATCATTTTCAAATTCTTTAAATTAATCTATAATGCAATCTAAAAAAATCCTTTTCCTTTCATTATTTCTTTGCTTAATTCTTCAGTCAATTTCTCAAACGAATACAAAAAAATGGCGAAAATCAGAAAATGATTCCATGGAACGCGCTTCTTTACTTTATGATGAGGCCAATTATGTTATGGCTTTGCCTATATATGAGAATTTATACAATTCCCATCCAAAAGAAGAATACTTAAAATATTGTTATGGGCATTGTGGTTTATATAGAAGTGATAAGCACGAAATAGCTTTACAATTATTGAATCAAGTATATGAAAAAAACAAAAAAGTAGAAAATATAGAATATGATTTAGCGCGTGCTAATCATTATAATCTTCAGTTTGACGAAGCTTTGGCATTATTAGATAAATGTTTAGAAAATAAAAAAATAACTATTGAAGCCAAAAAAAATGTCAATCAATTAAAGCGGTATTGCATCAATGCTAAACTATTTTATGCCAATCCAACTAAAGCTAAAATAGAAAATGCGGGTAATGTTTTAAATACGTCTAATGAAGAATATGTTCCGGTTATTTCGGCTGATGAATCCATTATGATATTTACATACAAAGGAACGGAAAGTATGGGAGGCTTGCAAAATGCCTTTCAGCAACCAGACCCATATGGTATTTATTATGAAGATGTATACCAATCTAATAAAGAAAATGGGCAATGGACTAAGCCAAAACCGATTACAACCATTAATACAAATTCACATGATGCAGCTATAGCTATAAGTTCCGATGGCCAACAATTATTTGTGTATAGAGATAGTGGAGATGATCATGGAGATATTTATGTGAGTTACTTTTTAAATGGTGCTTGGAGCTTTCCTCAAAAATTAAGAGGCGAGGTTAATTCTTATTCATGGGAAGGAAGTTGTTCACTTACACCTGATGGTAAACAATTGTATTTTAGTAGTGAACGCGGCGGTGGATATGGCGGCAAAGATTTATACAGAGCAACCTTGCAAGCAGATAGTACGTGGGGAAATATAATTAATCTTGGAGATACAATTAATACTGCATTAGATGATGATGCTCCGTTTATTCATCCCGACGGCGTGACATTATTTTATAGCTCCAAAGGAAAAAATAGTATGGGGGGCTTTGATATTTTTCAGTCAAAATTAAATTGGAAGGATTCAACTTTTGGTTCGCCTGTTAATTTGGGTTATCCCATTAACACACCTGATGATGATATTTATTACGTATTATCAGCTAACGGAGAAAAAGGTTACTATGCATCTGGAAAAAAAGATGGACAAGGATTGAAAGATATTTATACCGTATATCCAGGATATGTGGGCGAAAAACCATCAGTTTACATTGTTAAAGGGAAAATTACTAATACTCAAATTCCTGTAGAAGCTGCAATTATAGTGGAAGCTACCAATAATGGAAATAAAGTATTTGGCCAATTTAAAAGTAGTTTACTAACTGGCAATTATGTTATTTCATTGCCAAAAGGAGGAATATTTAATATTACTTATAAATACCAAAACTTTACTAATAAGACATTGGAAGTAAATACCATGGATATAGTTGGTTATTCTGAGAAAATTTTTGATGTCAATTATAATTTAGCAGATACAGCTAAACCTATATTAGCAACTATAACTCCTACTACAGAAGCTATTGCCGTAGTAACGAAAAAAGAACCTGTTGTGGAGCCAATTGTAAAAAAGGAAATAGTAAAAGAACCAGTGGTAAAAAAAGAACCTGTTGTTAAAAAAGAAATAGTAAAAGAGACTAAATCAAATACGACTGTTGCTAGAAACCCAGCTCAAGTAAAAAATAAAGTGTATGCTGATTTATATAAAGACATCAGTGCAGATGGCATTGATTTTAGAGTTCAAATTGCAGCTTACGGATTTCCTAAAAATTATGTTTACAAACATTTAAATGGGATGGGTAATGTAGATAATTTATTATTAAATGATGGTATTACGCGTATTACTATAGGCGGTAAATTTAATACCATTGGAGCTGCCTTTGAGCATTGCGAAAAAGTAATAGCTGCTGGACAAACAGATGCTTTTGTAACCGTCATTTATAAGGGAGACCGTATCTTTTTAGAAGATTTAGAAAAAATGGGTATTTACGTTAAGAAATAAAGAAACAAATAACACTGCCGAAAATGTATCTTGGCTAATACATAATATTTAAAAACAATTGATAAACTTCCAATTAATGATTCATAAAAAAATAATAGTTTTAATACTAACATCATTCACGTTATTTACAAATGGTATAGCGCAGACTAAGCCTAAAGCTACCCCGAAACAAAATACAACTACTAAAGGAACTAGTAAAAAAACGCCTGTTAAAGCTATTTCTATATATGTTTGTTCAGACAATAAGGATAAGTTTTTTCATAAATACAGTAATTGTAATCGACTCAATAAATGTGCGGGAGAAATAAAACACATAACAAAAGGCTCCGAAATAAAAAAGTACAAAAGAAAATCCTGCGTACACTGCTTTAATTTATAAATAGTTACCCCGCAAATAACCTATAGGTGTTGGGTATAAAGGAGCCTTATTTAGCGTGCCCTGTTTCGAAATAGTTTGACATTCTATTAAGTATTAAATAGTTTAATTATTCCATCACTTACACCAAGCTATTTACAACCGGATTAGCATACAGTTTCAAAAACAACTCTGTTAACACATCGGCCTTTCCGTTTATCTTCGTTATCTGCATGTTCGCGTATGCTAGGAAGTTTTCTTTTTCAGTAACGCTGTATTTGCTTTCAAAGGTAGTGGTTTGGTTTAGTGTATCGTAAGCAATGTAATTAACCGCATTTAATTTGTAGTTATGGTGTATTTCCTTATCTATTAAAGCAGCTAATAATTTTATTTTTTCGTTTTCGTTAGGCGCATCTTTCATGGTTTTCAATTCTTCGGCAATGGGTTTACCAAAAGTCACATGTATTTTCCCCTTTGGTTGTTTAATACCTGTAAACACACTCATTAAATCTTCGCCTGGTGCTTTCACATATTTATTAGCCAGTGATGTAAAATATGTTTCTTGCACTTTTAATACATCACAAGGCTCATACTCAAAGCTAATGGTAAGTGGTACAATATTAAGTTCGCTAAAACTTTTTTCAAAATCTTTATCGCCGCTTAAATTCAACATTTTTAATAAGCCTGTTTGCGTCACATCATTACCATCTTTGGTTCGTCCGTTTCGTTGGGCAATCCATACACTGGCATTTTTATCCATAATAGTATGGCGTATATAAGCGCTTAACTGACGCGAAAAATTATATAATTCTTTAGCTGTGCCTTCACGTTGTATGGAAAACATACGATTCATACTCACAAAATCTTTAATAAAATCTTCGTCCATTAAGTTAGAACCAAAGGTAATTTCAGAGGTAGAGTGCCCTTCTTTCACTAAAATAATTTGAAGGATGGCAGTATCCAATAATACATCGCGGTGATTAGCTACAAATAAATAAGATTTGTTGGGATCTAAATGCTCTATACCACTATACGTTAAACCCGTAGAACTTTTATGGATGATAGACCAAATAGCCTTATCCATATATTCAATTTGAAACTGGTAAGACGATTTAATAGCAAGGGCTTTATCAATGGCTTGTTGTTCTGTAATTTCTGGCCAAAAGTAAGCAATGGCTTTGTGGTAAGAGGGATGGTAAGCTATACGCTTCATCACATCTTCCGTTTCGTAATCATAATAAGTACGTAAATTTTCAAAGTTAAATTCTTTGGCAAAGTCGCTAATGTTTTTGGGTGGTGCTGATACGTTAGATTTTGTCATAAGTGGGTTTATTAGTTCTAAACTAATAGTATAGTTAAGGGTTTATCGTCTGTCAATAAATGTAATTGGTTTACGACTCATTTCTGGTAATTGGCGTTTAGTAATGGCTTCAGGGGTTTCAAGGATAATGGCTGGAGCAACTCTTAACTTAGCCCTGAAATGATCTTTTAAATCTTTATCAAAATTGTTGGGTGCATTATCACAACCAATATGTATTTCTATTTCGTCTGTACCAATATCATTGGTATAAACTTCTATCATATAATTTTTAATATAAGGCACCGTATTTAAAATATCATACAAAGCAGGTGGATATAAACTAGTTCCTTTAAATTTAATCATTTGCTGCTTTCTACCTAAAATAGGGCTAATACGTAAGGTCGTTCTTCCGCAAGAACAGGGTTCGTTATGGGCTTTACAAATATCACCCGTTTTAAACCGGATTAAGGGCATGCCTTCTACATCTAAAGTAGTTACAGTTAACTCGCCTGCTTCACCTGCTTTAACGGGATTATTATTATCATCTAAAAACTCCACAATTAATAGTTCTGGGTGATGATGTCCGCCCCTACCCGCTTCACACTCTGTAAAAGCCGCACCCATTTCGGTAGATGCATAAGTACTGAATAATTGCACAGGCCATTTATCAGTGATGCGTTTACCAAGCGTATTATAAGAAAAATCTTCGTTACGGATAGGTTCGCCAATGCACACTATTTTTTTAATACTCGCGTTTTTGTAATCAATTTGATTAGCCTCAGCAAACTCTATCAGTTTAATAATAAAGGATGGAACAGCTATAGCAATAGTTGGGTTTAAACGTTTAATAGTGTCCCACTGAAATTCGGGCATCCCATTCCCTACCCTCACAATACCTGCCCCCATTTGCTTTATGCCTAAAAAATAAGCCATACCAGCCATAAAGCGTCGGTCAATGGTAGTCATTAATTGATAAATGTCGTGCTTAGTACCAGTGGCGCATACCAACGATATATGCTCATTATAAGCCAATCGTTCTAAATCTGCATCCGTTAAAGCAAAGGTTAAAGGATCGCCTAATGTACCACTGGTTGTCACATAATCAATAATTTTATCGGGGCCAACACACATAAAATCGTTATTGTATCGGTGCAAATCGTCTTTAGTAGTAACAGGAATATGCTGTAAATCGGCTATTGTTTTAATAGTTGTAATATCAATACCTTGTTCTTTAAACCGAGTTTGATAAAAAATAGAATGCGTTGACACATATTTTAGTAATTCAGCCAATTTTAATGTTTGATAGTGTGTAGCCTCAGTTAGAGATTTTATTTCGATATTTGGAATAGTTGCCACTATGTTATACGCAAATTTATATTTTTTTAAATAACATCACGTTTATTGCTATAGTTATATTACTATTATTAGAAATTAATCTTTCAGTATTTTTGTGCGCCATACTGAATTTTTATTACTAAGTAACTCAAGGATATATAAGCCTTTACTCAAATTAATAGTATTTAATATGCTATCAATAGATGTGATATTTTGTTGTATTACCAATTGTCCTAAGTTGTTATATAATTTGATTATTCCGTTTTCAATAAATTGTGTTGTATTAAAATGCAACGTATTTGTAAATGGATTAGGATGAACGTAAATACCTGATTTATTAATAGTTTTAATGTCTGTAACAATAGATGGTTGAATATTGATAAAGGCATTATTACTGGTTATATTATTAATAGTACCTGCATTATCACTTGTTATAGGGCTCTGAAACGAAATAGTTAAATTACTTGATGAACTAATGGGTTTAATTTTATAATACAAAGTTGCAATTTTACCATAGCCAGAAGCGTTGATATTGTTAGTGTGCGTAAGAGCTGTATGTAATACACTCGCATTAAAATCTTTTTTCCGAAAACTAATACTATTATTGTTATTTAAAAACGAAGGGAGGTAGGTCATATAAATACTATCGGTTTCTAACACCGTATTATCAAATAATAAATTAAAAGCCACTCCATTAATATTAGTCATAGGCGTAAGTGTATCGCCTAAATATATGACTGAAGAGCCCCATGTACCGCTATATAAAGTAGTTTGATTAGGTACTATATTTAAATCTTCGCCGAAATTTTGGGCATTAGATGTTTTAAAAACATGTATTAAACCGTAGTTGTTATAAATAGCTAGTGTATCCATTAAGTTTACAATGCCATCGCCATTACAATCGACATATTTTTTATTATTTCCATTTGACATAGTTGTAGCCCAGTTCCAATCGGTTGCTAATTGAGCAATCCATGTATTAGTAATAACACTTCTTCCTATGCCCGAATCATTAAAATATAAACCCAATTGTAAAAAATCTACGTTGTCTACAACTCCACTATTATCTATGTCGCCAGGCCACACACACCATGTATTATAGTTTATTATAGTGGGAGCAGATGTCACATTACATCCTAATGAATTTGTAATAACTACTATACAAGCACTACAATCTTGATTGACATTAATACTATAACTTGTCGCGCCAGTTATATCCAACAGTCCATCTCGCCATTGATAAATATAGCTGGGATTATAAGTGGTGCTTAGTGGTACTGCATTTTCATAACAGGTAGTTAGGGTGCCAGATGGACTAATAGTAGGGGTTATAAATGGCACTGCTGAAATAGTGATATAATTAGTTTTAATTAAACTGTCGCAATTGGTGTTATTACAGCCTTTTAGTTTTACGGTGTATATTCCCGTATTTGTGTATGTATGCGAAGGGTTAATTTGATTAGATGTATCACCATCACCAAAATCCCAATAATAATTAGCTACATTAAGCGAAGCGTCATTAAATAAAACCTGAGCGCTATTATTACCACAGTAGCTTGTGGTATCTGCGCTATAATTAATACTAGTAGGGTAGTAAGAAAAAACAGGAGAGTAAACCGTGCAATTAGCTGCATTGTTAGACGCATATACTTGATAATCGCCATTACTTACTGTGGCATAAGTAGCACTAGTAGCACTTGGTATTAAGCTATAATTATAATACCATTGATACTGAGCGGCGCTTGTTGTTGTTGATAAAATACTACCATTAAGTTGAATATTGGCAGCATTTGGTGGATTGATAGATGTTACCATATAAGTAGCACTATCACAAATAGTAGCGTTACATCCTTTTAAGTGAACGGTATAAGTACCCGCTACGGAATATGAATGTATAGGCCAACTTGAGCCATTCCAATTATAAATAGCTGTACCATCACCCCAATTAATAAAATAGTTTGAGGCGTTTACAGATGTGTTGTTGAAGTAGCAAAAATCAGAGGTACAAACTACTGTAGGCGTAATATTAAAACCAACTGATAATGGATAATAACTATACGTATTTGATGGCATTGTGCAACCATAAGTATTGGTTATACTTAATTGATAGTCGCCACTTTGCGTTAATGAATAACTTGATGTTGTGGCTGTTGCAATAGCTATCGAACTTCTATACCATTGATAGCTGTTTGCGGAAGTTGTTGTACTCAGAACAGTACCTAACAGAGTTACGCTTGGGCTGTGTACCCCAAGGTTAATCGTAAATAAATTTATTTTTGTTAAACTATCGGAAGTTATACCATTACTAGTGATTAATTTAACAGTATAAATGCCCGAAGTTGTGTAGGTATGTGTTGGTTCTTTTAAACTAGAAGTTGAACCATCACCAAAGCGCCACAAATAAGAGGTAGCACCTTTTGAACTATTAATAAAATATACAGAAGCCGAATCGATAGCGCAAAGGGTTTGCGTTAATGGTGTTGAAAAAAAAGTTTGTAGTTTATGTGGGTAAGTATATAATGTTAAATCTTTATAATCACCACAATATATGTTACAACAGTTTTGACCAAAATTAGCTGGTGGATTAGCATCTATTACGATACGCATTCTTAAAGGAACGCTATCAACTCCTATATTGGGAACTGTCATTGGAATTGGGCCTGAAGTGCCTGGACTCATAATATAGTATTGTCCATTACCAAATGTTACTGCCTCTGTCTCTGGAGAAAAATTACCATCTTTATTTAAATCAGCATACATTACTAATGCACCAGTATTAACTGTACCTACATAAAAATAGTAAAGAGAATCTTTTAGGAGATGAATATCAGTAGAGCAAGTGAAATCATTAGTTCCGTATAATAAATAATTAAAAACACCAGGCAGTTCAAGGCTATTTATTACAGGTCTTGTACCACAAAAACTTGCACTCGGTGTACAATTTGCAGCTAATGGACGAAGCAAAGAACTTACGGTAACTGATTGCCTTGAAGTATCGCAGCCTAAACCATTACAAGCAATTAATGAAACGGTATATGTTCCATTTAATGCATTAAATGTATGATACACAGGTGTAACTGTAGAGGTATTTCCATCTCCAAAATTCCAAGTAATATTTTGAGCATTATATGAATTATTTGTAAATGTTATACCTCCTGTGCAACCAAATTGTGTAATGGCCGATTTTACAAAACTAGCCGTTGGTAAAAAATTACCTGGCTGAATGATAATAAAATAATCTTCTACTTGCCCACAACCACCAACTGTATTGCCATCCAAAACAGTAAAGGCATTTTGGTCGGAGATAACTCGTAACCTTAATTTTTGATTTAACAACATGGTATTAGCAATGATGATAGTTCCAGTTGCTGTGGGGTTGGCAAATCCTGCATATACCAATTCATTAGGTTTATCAAACGTATTATTGTTATTATAATCAATCCATACACTTACCGAGTCTCCACCAATTACTCCTGTACTAACCGAAATAGGATATGAGCTATTAACCTTAACCGTGGTGCCTTTACAACAACTATAATTAAAGTAACGATTAAATAAGGTATGTGTTGTATTATTAAGTGTATTACACATTACATTAGTAATTCCTTTATCTTGTGTAGAATTAGGACAATAGCTTGTTGAAAAATTTAAACTCTCGTTCAATGTTAATGAGTATGATAGGGAAACAAATACTTTAGTGCTAATTAATGAATCGGTATAACAACTATTACTAAGGGTTGCTTTAATATTGTAATTTGGAGTAGCGGCTGATGGATAATAAGCGTATGTATCTATAAACTCTAAGTTTGTACCGTCGCCAACCTTACTATATCCAAGGTTTTGAAATCCTTTACGAAATTGATATATCACGCCTGTTTGAGAATTTGGAACAGCTAATCCAATAGAATTTCCATAACAAATAGTATCTGTTGAAATAATCGTGGTAAGTGGATTTAGCTCATGTCCTGTAACGGTTACTTGTAAAGTTCTTGTACTTGTCCCAAAACTATTACTAACAGACAGTGATAGTGAATGTGTGCCAGCCGTTGTTAATTTAATACCTGTTTGCATTTGATTACTATACAGTATACCATTGTGTTTCCATTGGTAACTATAACCAGCTATTGCAGCCGTTTGATTAACTAGAACAACGGAATCATTTAAGCAAATAGTTGCCCCCCCTCCTTGTACGCTAAAACTCGTAATGGGTAAACTAGGTGCTAAAGTTAAATTAGATGTTTTAATAGTATAACCCTGAGCACCAACCGCTACCAATGTATTTGAGGAAAGATGATCTATCATATTAATCGATTGATAATTGCTTAAAGTATATTTTTCCCAGTATTGTCCCCCTGATTTAGATATATACAATCCATCGGAAGCAGTTCCTAATAACGTATCTTTACTAATAGCATCTATAATGCCTGTAGAATTAAATGGCAAATTAATCATCGTATATGAAACTCCGAAGTTTGTAGATTTTAAAATTGTTTTATCATATTCAGTTGCTATGTAAATAACATTATTTATACAACTCAGCGTTTTAAATGAGTTGGTATAAGTGGTAATGCTTGTCCACGTTGTTCCACTATTCACTGATTTTAAAATAATACCATTACCCGCCGCAATTAAAGTATCTATCGAAATATATTTTACATCATTAATTAGTTTAGTAGTTCCTGAGTTCACAAAATTCCAACTAGCTCCATTATTATTACTAAGTCCAATACGACCATTGTTGCCAACAGCTGCTACGTTACTACCCCATTTATCAAACGCATTGAGGTATCGAGACAATGGCACAGAGTTGTTACTTGAAACAAAAGCCCAATTAGTACCACTATTCGTGGTTTGCAAAATGCTTTCGGTATTACCCATTAATATAAAACCTGTGGCAATAGCTGTGTTACCACCTGTAAAGACAATATCGTTTAAGTTAGATGGTGAAATGTTAGCATTAAAAGGGTCTTTTAATGGATTAGTAACCGACCAAGATAAGCCACCATTACTGGTCTTCACAAACTGATTAAATGAGCCTACCCAAATATCGTTGTTAGAATAATAATCTACAGAATACAAATCTTGAGTAGTACCTACATTTACCAAATTCCATTGAGAATAAGCTGTTTTTAGCACCCCAATTACACAAATTAATAATAAGTAATGTTTTTTCATTTTATGAATAAATTTTGGTTGTCGCTGTTAAATAGACAAATTCGATTTTTAATTTTTGTAATTAAATGATTGCCTAAGATAATAGAAATTTACTTATAATGGTTAAATTAGTGTTACAAAAAAGTAACATGAATATTAAAGAGGAATTATTAGCAGAAATACGAGTGTTTAAAGCACCCAATTTAGCTAAGCAAATAGTTATATCCTCTCAAATAGGCGAATTAGTAAAGTTAGGTTTATAAAAAGACCACTTACTAAGTAGCCGCGCCATGTGGGTTTTAAGTCATTGTAGTGATTTGGATGCTAATTATATTAAACCTTATTATTCTAAATTAATTTTAAACCTTAAAAACAAGAACTTACCAGATGGCGTTATAAGAAGTACGCTTCGTTTATTCCAAGATAACGATGTTCCCTTAAAACATCAATCTTTTATGCTAGATGTTTGCTATTCTTATATCAAAAACCCTTTAAAAGCCATTGCTATTAGGAGTTTTGCAATAACGGTTGTTTATCAACTTTCAAAACCTTACCCTGAATTGCTTAATGAATTAAAAATGGTGCTATTGCATGTTAGTTCACATCCTGATTCACCGGGAATGAATTTGAAAATAAAAAACACATTAAAATTGATTGATAAAGCTATTTGGAAATAAAAAATCCAACCGAAAATAGTGTGTTATCACACATTCGATTGGATTTATAAAAGGGGATTGAATCAATTTATGGTAAGGTAATGGTATATGTGTTACCATTAATAGTTACTGTAGCTTGATCATCGCAAGCACCATTACCGTAATCAATAATGCGCGTTGCTTTTCCGTTTGGAGTATGTTCTAAAACACCTTGCGTAAAATGTTTACGACAACTTAACGACATATTTCTGATTAAAGGAGAGGTAATAATGGAGGAGAAAGAATTTCCACTCGCCGACGTTCCTGACGCAGAACCCGTAATAGAATAAATGTCATCCGACCAAGTTAAAGTGCCTTCGCCTGTTATCCATTCGCGCTGACGAGTAGAAGACCATGAAACTGTTCCTGCACCACTCGCTTTAACGATAGTCATGTTCGCTGAAATTTCATATACTAAATGATTGGCAGCATTATGCCCTTTATTAGTAATTGTTTTAGTACCAGAAACCTGATTGTCATTTACAAAATAATTAACCGGGTTTACAGTAATAACCGTTAATGAATCTCTGTATTTACCAGTAAATGATAAGATTATTGAGCCTCTTCTATTACGACCGTCATTACACAAACAGTTAGTTGTTCCAAAATTTACGGTTATTGTTTTCGCTGCTGCTAAAGTATCAACGGTAACCATAGCGCAAGAGGCTGCTAATAAACCATTAGCTTCTACTATTTTGAAACTTGACACTGAATAATTTCTACCTGCTTCATCAGAAATGCTTGTTAAATCATTAACAGCCGATGATGCTAAAGATTGGTCAGATGCTGAAGATGTATCGGAGTCTTTTTCAGACATATCTTTTTTCTTACAAGACGAAAAACAAAAGATACCTGATATAGCAATAATGCTTAGTGCGGAAGTAATAATTTTCGTATTCATTATTTTGTTTTTTAGGGTTTGTACTACCTAAGACTTTTCATAATACCAAAAGTTTAATTGCCGCTAAAAATATTATTTCGTAAAGCTACCACAACCTTTATAGGTTTTGTTATTGAGTTTTACGGTAACCGTTCTATCTTCTTTGTCCCCACTAGAGCTATAAATACAAGGTGTATTAGCAATGGAAATAGATAGCGCGTATTTTTCTTCATGTTCGTTTTTCGCTTTTGAATAAGTATAGCCCTTTGCGTCGTTTAAGTTTTCAAAAACATCATCAATTAATAAGCTGTCTTTTCCGTAATCAACTACCAGTTTTAAGTGATTGTTATAAAATTGAGCGTACCAGCCTGGTTCAGAACCGTGAGCCGTAAACAATAAAATAGGGTTATTATTCTGAGGATCTTCTTCTGCTAAATTAGATAGTGCATCAACTTTAGAAATCGAAATATTCACATTAGAAACTGTATCTCCTCCTTGTGTAACATTTTGATTACCATTGGTATTCAATTGATTACAGGCGTATAACGCAATGAGAAGTATAACTGGGATTACTATTTTTTTCATTATTAAGGAGATTAATTTATCTTATAAACTTACGTATTATTTTTATAACTCTATCTTTGTCAAAAAAATGATGGATTTGAAGTTTGATATAATTGAAATTTTAAAAGTAACAATGGTACTTTTTGCTGTTATTGATATTATTGGTTCAATTCCTATTATCATAGGTTTAAAACAAAAATCAGGTGGCATTAATGCATCTAAAGCATCCCTCGTTTCATTAGGCATTATGATTACCTTTTTATTTGTAGGAAATTCAATTCTTGAAATTATAGGAATTACCATTGGTGATTTTGCATTAGCAGGCTCTATATTAATATTTATTGTGGCTATGGAAATGATTTTAGGAATTCAAATATCCAAAGATACGATGCCTGCCACGGCATCTGTTATCCCTTTAGCATTCCCTTTAATTGCGGGTACAGGAACATTAACCACTCTTATTTCAATACAAGCTGATTATAATATCGTGTCTATTATTATTGCAATATTTTTAAATGTTATTATTGTTTACATTGTTTTAAGGAACCTACAAAGACTAGAAAATTTTTTAGGTACAGGAGGTATTGCAATTCTTAAAAAAGTATTTGGTATCATCTTATTAGCAATGGCCATTAAATTATTTAAAAAATACTCTGGCTTGATGTAAAATCAGGCATAAAAAAATATTGTTTACCTATCTCTATTCTTTTATCTTTATCAAAAAACATTTTATGGCATCAACATCTAAACATCCAAAGGGATTGTATTTTTTAGCATTTACCGAATTTTGGGAACGCTTTGGCTATTACTTAATGATTGGTATTTTCTTTTTATACATGACTGCCGATACAAATAAAGGCGGTTTCGGTTGGGAAAATGCAAAAGCTGCTGATATGTTTGGGACTTTTATAGCCTGTGCGTATTTAACTCCTTTTATAGGTGGCTTATTAGCTGATATGAAATTAGGGTACCGTTTTTCAATTACACTTGGAGGGATTTTAATGGGAATTGGATATTGCCTTTTATCAATACGCGAAGAATGGGCATTTTTCACTGCTTTGGCTGTTATGATAGTTGGAAATGGTTTTTTTAAGCCAAACATTTCTACCCTATTAGGTAATTTATACAACGACCCAAAATATAAAGCTAACAAAGATACGGGCTATAATATTTTTTATATGAGTATTAATGTTGGCGCCTTGTTATGCAATTTTATGGCGGCTTTTATGAGAAATAAATATGGTTGGGATTTGGCTTTTATTACCGCAGGCGTTGGTATGTTTTTAGGTGTTATTACTTTTTGGATAGGAATGAAGCATTATAAGCACGTTGATGTTAGAAAAGAACCAACCCCTGAGGATAAACCAATTATTATGCGATTTGTTGCTGTATTAGGTATTGCCTGTGTTTTTGGTTTAATAGGTTGGTTAATTCCTGGCAATATGGTTGGTAGTAATCTAACAGATGCTTTCTTGTTTTTTTTAATTCCAATCGTATATTTTTATTATTCTATTTACAAAAGTTGTACTGAAGAAGAAAAAAAACCGATGGGAACGATGTACACTATTTTTGGAATTGTAATTATTTTTTGGGCAGTGTTTAAACTAAACGGTACTGCTTTAACTACTTATGCAAAGTCGTATACAGATAGAGAAATGCCAACTGTTTTAGTAAAACCTACTAAAGCACTTTATTTATGTGATAATAAAGTAATTGCTAAAAAAGATTCTGTTTTTCAATTAGATGAACATTTTCGTCGTGTTAAAGACGCTAATGGAAATCCAATTAAATATATAGGTTACCCTGATTATTTTAAAAATTTAGAGCAAGAAAAATATCCTAAAGAAGGGGAATCTCTTAATTTAGTCCCAACAGAATTATTTCAATCAATTAATCCTTTCTTTGTGGTGGTTTTAACTCCTTTAGTTGTTATGTTTTTTGGGTTTTTGCGCAAACGAAAAAAAGAACCAACTACAGCTACAAAAATTGCGTTTGGATTATTAATAAGTGCGCTATCTACTTTAGTTATGGTT
This sequence comes from Bacteroidota bacterium, assembly GCA_025356715.1. The sequence continues at coordinate 16,621 of JANXRU010000148.1, read as the reverse complement.
GCTGCCGTTTATTATACTGATAATGGTGCACATAAAGCAAGCGCCTGGTGGCTTGCGGGTAGTTATGCTGTTATAACCGTTGGAGAATTATTTTTAAGTCCTATGGGTTTATCAATGGTTTCTAAATTAGCGCCTTTACGCTATACTGCTTTAATGATGGGAGGATGGAGTTTAGCAACTTCTGTTGGGAACAAATTAAGTGGGGAGTTAGCTAAAAACTGGGATAAATTTGATGACAAATCCTATTTCTTTTTAGTTAATTGTTTTTTATTATTAATTGCTACTAGTATCATGTTCTTACTTTTAAAACGGTTAAACAGGGTTTTTAAAGAAGAGTAAATTTTGTAGAAATTTTGAAACACCTCTTAATTTAAAGTATATTTTGTATTTTTAAATTATGACTAAATGGTTAATTAATTTATGCATTTGTATAGGTGTACTTAACTCCACTTTTGCTCAAAATAAAGGTCTTCCTCAACAACAGTATGAAATTATTGATGGGGATGAATATTTAGCTTTAAGAAATTATGTTACTGCCTTAGAAATTTATAAAGAAGTTTATAAGTCTATACCTAATAATAGAGAATTATCATACAAAATTGCCTTTTGTTATTTAAAAACAAATACCAATCGTTTAGAAGCAATTAAATACTTAGAGTATGTTATAAAAGATGAAAAATTTGAGCCGCAAGCTTGGTTTGATTTAGGAAATGTATATATGTTGGCTTATAAATTAGATGATGCCATTGCCTTGTTTAAAAAATATAAAACATTAGCGCCAAAAAAAACTGAAATTGCTGATTATAAAATTGCTCAATGTCTCAATGCAAAAGAATTAATGAAACATCCGATTAATGTTTCTTTTAATAATTTAGGAAAAGAATTAAACTCTCCGTACCCCGATTATTACCCTTGGATTACAAAAGACGAAAATTTTTTAGCATTTACTTCTCGCCGTAAAGGCAATGTTGGTGGATCTATAGAAGGTGATGGTTATTACTCTTCGGATATATATACAAGTGTTGCATCTAACGGTAAATGGGGAAAAGCAAAAAACGTGGGCCCAACTATTAACTCAGCTTTAGACGAACAAGTGGTAGGAATGAAATCAGATGGTTCTGAAATGTTAGTGTATTTAGACCATTTTGAAGTGTATGGCGATTTATTTTCCTCTAAAAAAAAGGGAGCAACTTTTCAAAAAATGATCCCATTAGCTGATCAAATTAATAAAAAAATTGAACATTCGGGTTCTGTTTGCGACGAAGGGAACACCATTTTTTTCGTTAGAAAAGAAAAAGATACTGAAGGAGAAAGTACAGATATCTACATGAGTAGAATGTTGCCATCTGGAATATGGGGAGAACCTCAAAAATTAAATTCTAATGTCAATACACCATATAATGAAGATTTCCCTTATTTAGCGATTGATGGTAAAACTCTTTACTTTTCATCCGAAGGCCACAATAGTATGGGTGGTTTTGATTTATTTAAATGCGAATGGAATTCTGAAACTAATAGTTGGAGTAAGGCAGTTAATTTAGGGTATCCAATTAACACCACTGATGATGATAGAAGTATTAGTATTTCTGCAGACCATACAGTTGGCTACGTAAGTGCAGTAAGACCAGGTGGCTTTGGTGATTTAGATATCTATAGAATAAAATTTAATGAAGTACAAAAATTTGTTGTTTATAAGGGATTGATAACATATGAAGACTCTACAAAAGCTCCAGAAGCTACTATTGCTAACATTATTACGAAAGAACAAACTACAAATGAAGAGTATAGTTTTGCCACCAATTCAAAAAATGGTTCATTTATTTTAGCTCTTCCTGCAGGGACATATAAATTATCAGTTAATTCTGTAGGTTATAAAAATATATCAGAAACGATTATTGTTGATGATATTGGTAATTCGGCCACAGAAAGAAAAAAGGAATTTAAATTAGTGAAATGATAAAGAATTAAGAGGATAAGCTAGTTGTTAAATCAGCACTTACAAAGCCTTCCTCAGTAATTGATTTAGTAGATATTATAAACGATTTGTTTACTAAATTTTCATCATATGGATACACGATTTTAATATAGTTTTCTGTAAAACCATTCATTACACCATTTTTGTTTTCATATTCAAACAAAACAGTGAATTCTTTATTCAAGTTTTTTTCGTAAAAATTTCTTAATTTTTTAGCTGATAATATACGTAACATTTTATTACGACGCTTTCGTTCGCTGTATTCAACTACTCCTTCCATTGTAATAGCTTCTGTATGATCACGTTCACTATAAGTAAATACATGCAAATACGACACATCTAATTTATTAATAAAATTATAGGTGTCGATAAAATGTTCCTCGGTTTCACCTGGAAAACCAACAATTACATCCACTCCAATACAACAATCTGGCATCAACTCTTTTATTTTAGCAATTCTACTAGCGTATAAATCACGTTTGTAACGACGTTTCATTTTAGATAAAATCTCATCATTACCGCTTTGTAGTGGTACGTGGAAATGAGGTGCAAAACGTTTTGAGTTGGCAACAAATTCTATCACATCATCTTTTAATAAATTAGGCTCAATAGATGAAATACGAATACGTTCGATATTTTCAATAGTGTCTAATTCTTTAATTAAATCTAAGAAATTATATTCTTTACGTTTTTTTGTTTCTGTATCAATGTCAATTCCATAGCCAAAATCGCCTAAGTTTACACCTGTTAAAACAATTTCTTTAACACCACTAGCTGCAATTTTCTTAGCATTAGCTACAGCATTTTCAATGGTATCACTCCTACTCTTTCCTCTGGCCAAAGGAATAGTGCAAAAGGTACAACTATAATCGCAATTATCTTGCACTTTTAAAAACGAACGAGTTCTATCTCCAATTGAATATGAATCTACAAAGGTGTGAACATCCGATATTTCACAATTATGAATTTCTGTATGAATATTTTTTCCAGAAAAATTAATATAATTCAATAATTTAAATTTTTCAGAAGCACCTAAAACCACATCAACTCCTGCTATATTAGAAATCTCATCTGGTTTTAATTGAGCGTAACAACCAACCACTGCAATAAACGTTTCAGGATTATGAGCTAAAGCTGATTTTACAATCTGTTTACACTCTTTATCAGCATTTTCGGTTACAGAACAAGTGTTTATTACACATACATCTGCACCTTTATCAAGAGCAATTTTTTCAAAACCTTTTTCTTGCATCAAGCGCGCAATAGAAGAGGTTTCTGAAAAATTAAGTTTACAACCTAAGGTATGAAAAGAGACTGTTTTTCCGGCAAATGACATGTGGTAAAGGTAACTTAATTACAAATTATAACGGTCATTAGTTCCAAAATATTTTTTAGCTAATTTGCCATAAGGAATTTTTACTTTTAATCCTGCTGTATAGCATACATCCATTATATTAAATGCTGTTTCTTCCTTACCAATTCTCATTCTATAGTCTATATATAAACCTATTAAGCCAAAATTATGTTCCAATCCTGTTCCCAAATTAATTCCTAGCCAATTATTATTTATTCTTGAGTTAATAGGATAGAAATTTCGTAAGTTCGAATAGTCTTTTTGACCAGTAAAAAACCCTGAAAACGTATTATAGCTTAAGCCAACAAATGGGTACAATAATGTTTTTTTATTCGGAAATCTCGCAATAATTTCTAAGTTAACTTCGTAGGTGTTGGCATTAATATTTTCCCAAGTAGGTAAAATGTTAACAGGTTTGAAATGAGTATATAAAGCACTTATTCGTAACAGATTATTAGCTTCATAGCTTAAACCACCACAATAACCAGGTTCATTATTTTTTTCTTTTGTATTTCGGCCTAAATACAATACGCCTATGTTTGCCCCTAATCTTATACTCCATTTTGTAAACTGCATTTCTTTATGCTTAGGAGATGGTGTAATCGTTTTAGTTTTAACAGCTGTTGTACGTTGCGCTTCAACTGTATTTATACAAAATAAAATACAAAAGCAAATAATAAATATGTGTCTGTTTTTTTTCATAGTTTAAGATAAGTTATTTAAATATTACTTACTGAATAGATCATTTTAATTTAAGTACCGTGGATTTTGATAATAACTTATTCCTTCTCCCACTTTTGATGGTATTCTTAATTTAATACCGGCAGTATAAGATACTTCTAAGATATTAAATATTTTTTCTTGTTTTCCAAATCGCATCCTGTAATCTACAAATAAACCAACTATTCCAAAATTATGTTCTATACCAGCTCCCAAATTTAATCCAATCCATTGGTCTTTAATAGTAGAATTAATCGAATAATTATTTTTTAAATTCAAATTATCATTAATACCAGTAAAAGTACTTTTATTAGTATTAAAACTAATACCCGCAAATGGATAAACTATTGTTTTTTTATTTGGGAAATAGGTCATTATCTCTAAATTTAATTCATAAGTGTTTGCATTTACATTAATTCTAGTTGGTTCAATATTAATGGGATTAAAATGAGAATATAAACTGGAGACTCTTATAAAATTATTTACGTTATAGCTTAATCCTGCACAGAAACCAGGCTTGTTTTTTTGTTCTTTAGTATCATACGATAAAAAAATAGCATTGAGGTTACCTCCAACTTTTAAACTCCATTTTTTATAATAGGTCTCTTTTTTTTTAGGACTAGTTTTTAATGCCGTTTTTTGTTTTTTTGAATTAAAATTTTTGTTTGTTTGCGATTTAAATGATTGACTAAAGAATATTAAAAAGCAACAGGCTAATAAGTAGTAAGATATTTTCATAACAATAGTTTTCAGTTTAAGCTAATGTACATCTATATATCTCAAACAATAATGCCACTTGGTAAGTGGTCAGTTTTTGTCCATAACTGGTAATTATCTTAAGGTTGCGCCTACCTTTTCGGTATAAGTTTTAATTAGTTTTTGCATCACATTCTCAATTTGCTTGTCATTAAGCGTCGCGTCTTCATCTTGTAACATAAAGCTTAAAGCATACGATTTTTTACCTGCTTCTAATTTATCACCTTCGTATATGTCAAATAAATTAACGGTTTTTAATAATTTACGTTCAGCTGAAAAAGCTAATTCTTCTAATTCTTTGTAGGTTATTTTTTTGTCTAACAATAAAGCTAAATCACGACGAACACTTGGGAATTTAGGTATTTCTGTAAATTCTAATTTTGTTTTTCCTATTAACGTTAAAACATTATCCCAATTAAAATCGGCATAAAATACATCCGCATTAACATCCATTTTTTTACAAATAGCTTTATCTACTAACCCAAAACTAACCAAGTGTTTGTTTTTTTGTGCAAAGGATAAGCCATAACTAAAGTTTGCGTCTACTAATTCGTTTGTTTTATAAGTAATTCCAAGCTTTTTAAATATTGATTCAATAGATGCTTTTACATATGTAAAATCTACTTTATTGTTTTCACCATAAGGGTTTTCTGTATACTTACGACCTGTAACAAATAAGGTTAAGTGTTTTGTTTCAGCATACTTAAATGTTGCATCAATGGTTTGGTAAGTTTTACCAAATTCAAATAATTTCAAATCGGCTTGCTTCCTATTAATATTATAAGCCAACGTTTCTAAACCACCAAACAACATAGACTGTCGCATGATATTTAAATCAGCACTTAATGGATTTAATACTTTTACTAAAGATGCTGTTTCTGTATAATAAGATTCTTTAGTTAGGGAAAGTCCCATCATTTCATTAAAACCAAAACCTACTAACAAATTAGCAGTTGTATTTTCTGTAGACGTTGCTCTTTCTCTATCAGCAAAGGCTGCAGAGAATTTAATTTGAGTACTTTCTTCTACATTATTATAACCATAAATTCGCATCACCTCTTCAATAACGTCGGCTTCACGAGTTACATCCGTTTTGTATTGAGGCACTGCTAATAATAAACCATCATTACCTTCTTGTTCAATTGTTATACCTAATGATAAAATGATATGTTTAATAATGGCTCTGTCAATTTCCTTACCAATTAATGATTGGCAATTAGTATAAGAAAAAGCAACTTTAAATGGTTCTAATTTTTCAGGATAAATATCAATAACATCCATACTTAACACACCGCCAGTACATTCAAAAATAAGAGCTGCTGCTCGTTTTAAGGCATTAATGGTCATTTCAGGATCAGTACCTCGCTCAAAACGGAAACTACTATCTGTTTTTAAGCCATGTTGCTTACTTGTTTTACGAACATAAGCTGGATTAAAATAAGCAGCTTCTAAAAATATAGCAGTTGTCGATTCAGAAACACCACTTTCTAACCCACCAAATACGCCTGCCATACACATAGCCTCATTGGCATTACAAATCATTAAATCATTTGCATTTAGTTTACGCTCAACACCATCAAGGGTTTTAAAGGTTTTGTTTTCTACATCTGTTTTAATAATGATTTTATTTCCTGTAATTTTTTCTAAATCAAATGCATGTAAAGGTTGTCCTAAATCGTGTAATACAAAATTAGTAATGTCCACAATATTATTGATTGGCCTTAAACCAATTGCTAATAAAGCATTTTTCAACCAAGTTGGAGATTCTTTAACCGTTATACCTGAAATAATTAATCCAGAATAGCGTTTACAAGCATCATTGTTTTCGATTGAGATATCAATGGTATTAATTCCGCTTGAATTAGGCAATTCAAATACGTTATGCATTTCTGCTTTATGAGTATCAGTATTATTTTTACAATTTAAAATAGCAGCTAAATCGCGAGCTACCCCAAAATGAGAAGCTGCGTCAGCTCTATTAGGTGTTAATCCAATTTCAAAAACAGAATCAGTTTCTAATTTTAAATAATCAGCTGCGGGTGTGCCTGGTATTGCATCACTTGGTAATACCATAATACCATCGTGACTAGTACCTAATCCAATTTCATCTTCAGCACAAATCATTCCTTCACTAACTGCACCACGGATTTTAGATTTTTTAATTTCAAATGGTTCGCCTGTCGTTGGGTATAGTTTAGCACCAATCGTTGCTACTAATACTTTTTGTCCAGCAGCTACATTTGAGGCTCCGCAAACAATATGTAATAACTCTGCTTCGCCAATATTAACTTTAGTGATACTTAATTTATCAGCATCAGGATGTTTTTCTTTTTCAATAACTTCACCTACTACTATGCCTTTTAAGCCACCTTTCACAGTTTCAAAGGCTTCGATACCTTCCACTTCTAATCCAGAAGAGGTTAAATATTCGTCAATTTGTTGAGGAGTTAAATCTATGTTGATTAAGGTTTTTAGCCAGTTGTAAGAAATTTTCATGTGTATTATTTAAGCCACTAAAAGTACTAAAATAAACGCATAAAAAAACCCATTTATCATTTGATAAATGGGTTTTTAATATTCTAATTATTACTATTAGTAACGGTATGCGTCCCCTTTAAAAGGACCTTCAACTTTTACACCAATATAATCAGCTTGTTCTTGATTTAAAGTATCTAACTCTACACTAATTTTAGCTAAGTGTAAACGAGCAACCTTCTCATCTAAAATTTTTGGTAACACATATACTTTTTTCTCATAAGCAGCCGTGTTTGTCCATAATTCTAATTGAGCTAAGGTTTGGTTTGTAAATGAATTACTCATTACAAAACTTGGATGACCAGTTGCACAACCTAAGTTAACTAAACGACCTTCAGCTAAAACAATAATGTTTTTTCCGTTGATGGTATATTGATCAACTTGTGGTTTAATGGTGTCTTTTGTGGAACCGTAAGTTTTGTTTAACCAAGCCATGTCAATTTCTGTATCAAAATGCCCAATGTTACAAACAATAGCGCCATGTTTCATTGATTCGAAATGACGACCAACAACGATGTCTTTATTACCAGTAGTTGTACAAATAATATCAGCTATTTTAACTGCATTATCCATTTTCATTACTTGATAACCATCCATTGCAGCTTGTAAAGCACAAATAGGGTCAATTTCAGTAACAATTACACGAACACCTTGAGAAGATAAAGATAAGGCAGAACCTTTTCCAACATCACCATAACCAGCAACAACTGCTACTTTACCAGCCATCATCACGTCAGTAGCTCTACGAATTGCATCTACTAAAGATTCACGACAACCGTATTTATTATCAAATTTAGACTTAGTAACAGAATCATTTACGTTGATTGCAGGTAATAATAAAGTACCGTTTTTCATACGCTCATATAAACGGTGAACACCCGTTGTAGTTTCTTCTGATAAGCCTTTAATACCTTTTGCTAATTCAGGATAAACATCAAATACTAAGTTTGTTAAATCACCACCGTCATCTAAAATCATATTTAATGGTTTACGGTCTTCGCCAAACCATAACGTTTGCTCAATACACCAATCAAATTCTTCAGCAGTCATACCCTTCCAAGCATAAACCTGAATACCAGCAGCAGCAATAGCAGCAGCAGCATGATCTTGAGTTGAGAAAATGTTACAAGAACTCCAAGTAACTTCAGCTCCTAATTCTACTAATGTTTCAATTAAAACGGCTGTTTGAATAGTCATATGTAAACAACCAGCAATGCGCGCACCAGCTAAAGGCTTAGATGCACCATATTCTTTACGAAGACTCATTAAGCCTGGCATTTCTTCCTCAGCTAATTTAATTTCTTTACGACCCCATTCTGCTAATGAAGCGTCTTTTACTTTGTACGCAAGGTACTTTCCTGTTGCAACTGTTGACATGTTATTTGTTGATTAAAATTGTTTATTTTTTATAATTATGCGAAGATAAGACATAAGTTTGTAACAACAAATAACTCGAATAGTTTAATTTATTTAATTTGATAAAGGTTTTTAACATAAAAGATGGATTATTATTTGGGATATTAAATCTTAATGAATTCTCTGCTGAACGAAATCTTACTTCAAAACGAGAAATAGAAACGCTAGGAAAAAATTATTTATTAGCGCATTTAACATCTGATACCGCTCAGTTAGTATATGATGATAAAGGAAAGCCTTATTTAGCAAACGATTCAAGACACATATCGATATCACATTCTCACGATAAATTAGTTATTATTGTGAATAAAACCGAAGAAACTGGTGTTGATATTGAATTAATTAGAAGTAAGGTGATTAAGATAAAACATAAGTATTTATCCGAAACAGAACTTATGGATGCTGGAATTGATGTTGAAAAACTATTGATTTATTGGGCTGCAAAGGAAACATTATATAAAATTTATGGCTTAAAAGAGGTTGATTTCATTAAAAACTTACACCTTGAATCATTTATAAAACAAACTACAGGAAAACTTTTAGGTTATATAAATTTACCTAACTTTAATGCTTCGTTTGAACTCAACTATCAATTGTTAGATAATTATGTGTTGGTTTATGCGTATAAAAAAACAGCTATTTGTTAACCAAAACAATACATACTAAACTCATTATTTTAGTAGATCCGGATAAATATAATCCTGATGTAATAAAATTAGCTAACACTTGTCATGTAGCTTATATTTTTGTGGGAGGAAGTGTGTTAAAAGCTAATACTATTGGTAAAACTATTAAATCTATCAAAGCGATTACTGAAATTCCAATAATCATTTTTCCTGGAGATTTTAGTCAATTATCAAATTTAGCCGATGCGATTTTAATTCCTTCTTTAATATCAGGTAGAAATACCGAATACTTAATTGGCAAACATGTAAATGCAGCTGCAAAATTAAAAGCATCCAAACTTAAAACAATCCCTATAGGATATATATTAGTAGATGGAGGTAATAATTCTACCACTCAAAAATTAACTAAAACCAAACCATTAATTACAACTAAAGATATTGTAAATACTGCTATAGCTGGCGAACTGTTGGGTAAAGCATTAATTTACCTAGAAGCTGGTAGTGGCGCAAAAAAAACAGTATTAACCAATAGTATTAAGGCAGTTAAAAAACAAATTTCCATTCCATTGATTGTTGGTGGTGGCATAAGTTCAGTTGTAAAAGCAAAAAAAATACTCAGTTCAAATCCTGATTATATAGTAGTTGGAAATGCGCTTGAAAAAACACCAAATCTGTTAGCAGAATTAAGTGCTTTATTTTAAAAATAAAAAATAATTAGATAATATTACCTATGAAATACCAGTGTTCGTCAAAATACAAGTACATCCCGATAACTATTGGGAGATTAAATCTGGTAAACCATATGACAAGTAAAAATCAAATAACAAAACACATATGAAATTAGTTGTTATTACCCCTTCTAAATTAGAAGATAACGAAATATCTGCTGTTATTCAAATGTTTGAAGCAGGTTTAGAAACACTTCATGTTCGTAAAGGCCGATTTTCAACAAAAGAATTAGAAGATTATATTAAAGAAATACCTGTACATTTTCATAACCGTATGATTATTCATTCTCATCATAAATTAGCCTTAAAATATAATTTAAAAGGGATACATTTTACGGATTCACATCTAAATAAAAAATTTAGATTATGGTGGAATAACAAAATGATTTATATAAGAAGACCAAATTTAATAAAAACAATTTCTCACAAACATGTGGATGAATTATATTTGGAAGAGAAAATGAAAATTTCTTACTGCTTTTTAGGAACTATGTTTCATAATGTTTCGGGTGAATTATATAGCGGATTTTATACTGAAAAAATAGAAGCTGTTATTAAAAATTCGGGCAAAAAAATTTATGCTAGAGGCGGTGTTAACGAGAAAAGTATTGAATTAGCTCATAAATTGGGCTTTCATGGCGTGGCTGTTTATGGTTATTTATGGAAAAGTCCCACACCATTTACAAAATACATAGAGCTAATTCGTTTTTGTAAGGAAAAAAATATCCCAATTGAATAATGTCTGTTTTAGATATTATAGCCTTAATTACGGGTGTTATTGGCGTTTTTTTAACTATTAAGCAATCCATTTGGTGTTGGTTATTTGCTTTAATTTCTGTCACTATTTCAATTGTTGTTTTTTACAATCAACGTTTATATGGTGATATGAGTTTAAATGTCTTTTATTTTATTAGTGGCATTTATGGTTGGGTATTTTGGGAAAAGAAAAAAAATGAAACCTTTTTAATTACTAATATGTCATTAAATTGGATCATCTTTCTTTTTTTTATAACCATTATCCAAAGTTTTATGTATTTTTATTTATTAAAACATTTTAAATCAGATCAAATTATTTTTGATGCTATTTTAACAGCCTTTAGCTTAACTGGTACATTTATGATGATAAAAAAATGGATAGAGAATTGGTTACTTTGGATATTAATTGATGCCGCTTATGTTATATTATATTTAAAAAAAGACATGCCATTATACGCCCTACTTTATGGGTTTTTTAGTATAATGGCCATTTATGGATATTATTTATGGAAAAAACAACTTCGAACAAATTAAAGAAAATAGCCATATTAGGCGCTGAAAGTACTGGGAAATCAACTATTTGTAAAGCGTTAGCCGAGCATTATCAAACTGAATTTGTTCCTGAATATGCACGAACTTATTTTGATAACCATAATATCAATGATTACGGAATAAGTGATTTAGAAATCATTGCAAAAAAACAATTGGAATTAGAAAAAGAGTACGAACCAAAAGCTACTAATTATTTATTTTGCGATACATCTTTAATTACGGTGAAAATATGGGCAGTATATCAATTTAACAAATCACCAGAATTTATTACCAATTCTATTAAATCAATCGATTATGATTTGTATTTAATATGTAATAATGACGTTGCTTGGATCGAAGACTCTCAAAGACGAAATGAAAATTTAAGAGAAAGTTTATTTAAATGGAATAAACACGAATTACAAAAAATGAATATCGATTACAAAATCATAAAAGGCACTGGAAATGAGCGCTTACAATCAGCAATTGCAACCATTGATGCTTTTTTTAAGGCTTAATAAATGCCATCACACAATTAAAAAAAGCTTCTGGTTGTTCGGCATGCACCCAATGCCCACTATTAATAATGGTTTTAAGTTGATAATGCAAAAAATGCTGCTCTATTAACTTTATATCAGAATCTAAAATGTAATTTGATTTTTCACCCCTAATGAATAGCATGTCTGTATCACTTGTTCCTGTAGGGATTTCCACACCAATATTATTATATTCTTGAGTAATGGTTTCTAAATTAAAGCGCCAAGCCATTAATTTTGACTCATCGTCTTTCCAATAAATGTTTTTTAACAAAAACTGTTTGGTTCCAAAATCAGTGATGTATTCGTTTAAAACAGCTTCTGCTTCTTTGCGGGTTGTAATTGAATTAAAATCAACGGCATTCAATGCCTGTAAAACAGCATCATGATGGGGTTCGTAAGCTCTTGGTGCAATATCAACTACTACTAATTGTTTGGCTATATGCGGGAATAATAAATCGAAAAACATCACTGTTTTTCCGCCCATACTATGACCAATAATGGTAGGTTGATGTAGATGATGTGTTTTTATAAATTCATTTAAATCTTGTGCCATAGCTTGGTAATCCCAAATAGTACTATGGGGCGACAATCCGTGATTACGTTGATCTATGGTAAACACTCTAAAGTTATTATCAGCAAAGCGTTTGGCTAGAGTATTCCAATTATCACTTTGCCCAAATAACCCATGTAAAATAATCAGAGGTTGTCCTTGCCCGTATTCTCTATATTTTAGTTCCATAAGTTTTGTAATTTAGAATTAGTAGAGGTTGAAAATTAAATATAATACCCCACTACTCCTCTTTCAATATTAATTTCCTCAACATATTCATGGCGGTCGTAGCTGTCATGTGGATATTTCGTTGGCGATCGTCACCAAATACAAAACATTTTGCAATCACGGTATCCTGATAAGCAACTGCAATCCACGTTGTACCAACAGGTTTATCGGCTGTTCCACCCGCAGGACCTGCAATACCAGATACCGCTATAGATACATCTGCTTTAAACGTTTGTAAAGTTTGCTTAGCCATCTTTACAACACAGGCTTCGCTCACAGCTCCATGTTTTTCAAAAACAGTATTATCTACTTGTAATAATGAATGTTTAAACTCATTATGATATGGCACAATACAACCATTGTAATATGCCGAACTGCCAGCAACTGATGTTATTAAATGAGAAATATAACCGCCAGTGCAACTTTCAGCTAATGCTAATTTTAAGTTGTTTTTTAATAATAAATCCCCTAAAATTTCTTCCATTTTAGGTTGGTTTTTGCCATATTCTTCATACCCATAAATGTATTTTTCAATTAATGGTTTAATGGTTTCAATCTCTTGGTTTACTGTTTGCTTCAATTCTAATTCATTTAATCCTTTGCTACTTAATCGCAAACGCACCATACCAGGAGATGGTAAATAAGCTAATCCAATATTTTTAGCTGTTAAGGTATCTTCCCAATCACTTATTAATTCAGATAAGACGCTTTCTCCTATTCCTTGTGTTAATATCGTTCGGTGATAAATAAAAGGTAAGGTAAATCGTTTTTTTATTTCTGGAATAACACCGTTAGTCATCATCATTTGCATTTCGTATGGAACGCCAGGCATCGATACAAAAATAGTGTTGTTCTTTTCCATCCACATGCCAGGAGCAGTGCCATTGCTGTTTTGTATAACCAAGCAGCCTTTAGGCACTAATGCTTGTTTTTGATTAATGGGAGTTACTTCTTTATTACGCTTTGCAAAAAACGTTGTAACATTTTTTAACACTTGTTCGTCGAGTTGCAAGTCAGTTTCAAAGTAATCACAAAATGTTTTTTTAGTTATATCATCCTTAGTGGGACCTAAGCCTCCAGTTATTAAAATGATGTCAGCTCGGCTACTTGCATCGTCAAAAGCCTTAAGTATAGCGGTTCTATCATCAGCAACCGAACTCATGTGAACAACACTCACTCCAATTAAATTAAGTTGCTGAGCTATCCACACAGCATTAGTGTTGGTAATTTGTCCAATTAATAGTTCGTTTCCTATAGTTAAAAGTTCAGCGTTCATTGTATATTTGGCAAGTTATTTGTAAAAACCTAAAGTCTAAAAATAAATAAAAAATCATTATGAAAATTAAATCAATCTTATTAACAGCGATTGTTACAACAAGTTTAAGTTCTCAAGCACAAATTTTAAACGATGTTTGGAATACAACGAAGGACGTGGCTAAAGATGCGGCCAAAGATGCTGTAAAATCAAACACAATGGCTTCTACAGCTGTGGATATTTTAAGTGGCGTTGTTGGCTCTCACACTTCAGCTGCAACTCCTTCTTTAACTAACGATGAAGTAATTAAAGGTTTAAAAGAAGCATTAAGTGTTGGTACCAATAACTCATCTGGTACCGCAGCTAAAGTAGATGGTTATTTAAAAAATCCAGCGTTATTTATTCCATGGCCTGTTGAAGCTCAAGCAATGAAAGATAAATTAATAAAGTTAGGAATGCAAAAAAAGGTAACTGAATTTGAAACCTCATTAAATAGAGCTGCGGAAGAATCAGCAAAAAAAGCTGCTCCCGTATTTGTGGATGCAATAACTGGAATGAGTGTTGGCGATGGATTCGCTATTTTAAAAGGAAGCGATACTGCTGCAACACATTACTTAAGAGAAAAAACATTTACGCCTTTAAAAGCTCAATTTATGCCTGTTGTAAAAGAAGCGATTGCTAAAACGAAAGTAGCAAGCCTTTGGACTCCTTTAGCTGCAACCTATAATAAAATACCTGGCGTTAAAAAACAAAATCCTGATTTGAACGATTATATTTGTACGAAAGCGGTTAATGGTTTAATGACATTAATAAAAGACGAAGAAGCAAAAATTAGAAAAGACCCTATGGCTCAAGTAACTGATCTTTTGAAAAAAGTATTTGGTTCGGTTATGAAAAAATAAGTATTTCAAAATTTAATAAAACCACTTAAGTAATTTTAAGTGGTTTTTTTATGCCCTTTATAAAAATAATATGTCTATTTTTAAATTATGCAAATTTTAACCAATATCATTATTAATGGCAGTAAAAACAGGTCTATTGGACTTGATATCTTTTATAAAGAAACAGGTAAACCTAAGCCTATTGTTGTTTTTGTGCATGGTTTTAAAGGGTTTAAAGATTGGGGACACTTTAATGAGATAGCTAAAACATTTGCAGATACTGGCTTTGTTTTTGTAAAATTTAATTTTTCTTATAATGGTACGACTCCTACTAATTCATTAGAATTCGGTGATTTAGAAGCTTTTGGCAATAATAATTACTTGATTGAATTAGATGATTTAAGATTAGTAATTGATTGGGTTTCTAAAAATGAATCATTAACTAACGACATAAACCCCGAAAGTATTAATTTAATTGGTCATAGCCGTGGTGGTGGCATTGTGGTTTTAAAAGCTGCTGAAGATAAACGGATTACTAAAATAGTTACTTGGGCTGCTGTAAGCGATTTTATAAATCGTAATAATCAAAATACCATTACGTTATGGAAAGAAAAAGGAGTTGTGCATACTTACAATATGAGAACCGAACAACAAATGCCTTTATATTATCAGTTTTACGAAACTATTCAACAAAATAAAGAGCGTTTAAATATTTTAAAAGCGGCTAAAGAATTAACTATTCCTTTTTTAATAGTTCATGGAACAGCTGATAATGCAGTGCCTTTCAATGACGCCAAAGAGTTGCATCAAGCATGCAAACAATCAAAACTTTTAGTAATTGAAAATGGTGATCATACGTTTGGTGTTAAACATCCATTTAATGAAACTGCTTTTCCTGATCATGCTAATTATGTCATTCAAAAGACATTAGAATTCTTTAAGGATTAACATTTCATTCTATTTATATTAATACCTAAGTTAGTAAAGGTAAAGTAATACCACTCTGAAATATATAATCCTGAACACTTTAAATAATAAATATGAAAAAACTACTTTATATTATTTTAATAATATTTACTCAATGTTCAAATGAAAATAGCAAAGAAAAACATTTCAGTACAATTAAAATTTGTGATAAAATCTATATAGAAACCTATATTGTGTTTTCTAGTGGGGCATATGGTAATGATAAACACGCAGATTATATTACGGATTCAATAAATTTTAGAAAGTTTATTGGAACTGAAGATACTGAAAATGAAATATTATTTACTCAATGTCAAGGTGATTCATTATTTGTGAAAAAATCGTCGATTAATAGAGAAAATGATTCCGTTAAAATTATTTTTAAAAATATTTATTCAAAAAAACAATTAATAAAAGAAGGTAAGTTTGATTAACTTGGTTGTGTAGTTGGCGAAACAACAATGCTTTAGGATATGCTATCCTAAAGTGGTAAAATTCGGAGAAAAAAGTTATGAAATTATTAAGTAGTGATTATAAAAAATTAAAAAAACGTTCTTTCGTTCATCTTTTAAAATAGAGGAATGAATGTGGTTGCCGATATCAAACTCTTCTAAGGAAGGATAGTGTGCGTTTTCTTTTTGTCTAATCAGGGCAACGAAACTTTGGGTTATATTTAATTTGTATTTGATAATCGTTAACAAACGGCACGAAATCTTTTTTACTAGTAATAAAGAGAAGCCTTTTTGTTTTTGATTTTTTTAAAGATAATTATTTTGTGAGTCATGTAACAGATGTTACACATTTT
>JANXRU010000121.1 GCA_025356715.1 Bacteroidota bacterium | reverse complement strand
ATACAATTAATTTATTAGCCATAGATATCTCGTCAATATGAAGCAACTCTTTTCATTAATATTTAAGCTAGTTATTCTGTTTGTTATTTTAATTAAAGTGGTTGATGTTTTTTTTCAAGATTAGAAATTAATATCATTTTGATTTTTTTTATTAATATTTAAAAATCTAAAATTATGGCTAAATTTTTTATTATTATATTTATTTTAATCATTAATCAATGCTATTCCGCATCAATTAATTCAGATAGCTCTATTTGTTTATTAATTAAAGGAAAAGTGCATAAAATTGGTAAGAAAACAATTGATACATTTAAAGTTGAATTAATTTATTTTAATACATTAATTAAAAACGATAATTTTTCTGTTAGGACAGCTTTTCAATATCATTTAATGAAAAACTCTATATATACTATTCGTATTTCTAAACAAGGGTTTGTATCAAAAATTATCAGTATTAATACTAATATGCCTGTTGGAAATAACAATCTATATCAATTACAAGTTGAAACTGAATTAATCGAAGAAATTAACACTAATGAATTAGATAAAGAATCATTAGAGTTCCCTGCCACAATTATTCAATATGACAAAAAAGCAAATTGGTTTTATATTAATGAAGATTATACCACTAATATTAAGAGATCTACATATAATTTAAAAGCTCTGAAAAGTAAATAATTAGTTCTTGTTATTTTTTAAATTTAATAACAAACGTAGTTCCTACATTAACCCTACTATCTATGTCAATTGTTGCTCCTAAAGCCTCTAGTTGTGATTTCACTAAATACAACCCTAATCCTTTGCCGTCAGGGTTGTCGTGAAATCTTTGATATAGTTTAAATAATTTTTCTTTATATTTTTCAGTATCTATTCCGATTCCATTATCATTAAATTTTAATAAAATGAAGTTATCCGTAGTACTAGATGACACGTTGATTTTTAATTTACGTATAGGCGATTTATATTTTATCGAATTTGTAAATAAATTCAATAAAATACTTTCTAAATAAGCAGTAGTGAAATTTACGAATCGAGCATTATTAAAATCATAGTTTACTTTTACTTCATTATCATCTACAGTAATACTTAATTGAGACATTACCTTATCAATAACATTAACTAAAGAAACTTGTTCTTTCGCTATATTTATTTGATCTTTAATTAAAAGAACTTGAGTTAAGTCTTTTACGGTTTCGTCAAACATTAACGCTGATTGCTTAATACCATCAGTTATCTTTTTTAAAGATTTGTTAGGTATTTTGTAATGGTCTATGAGGCTAGTTAGGCCTAATAAATTCGCAATTGGTGCCCTTAAATTATGAGAAGTCACATATGAAAATTGTTTTAAATCTTTATAATTTTGGGATAATTCTGTAATTATTATTTCTTTTTCTATTTCATTATTTTTTTTAATAGTTATGTCTCTTTCAATAGATATCCAGTGAGTATACCAACCTTTTTCATTAGCTATAGGGTTTATCGAGAAATTATTCCAAAATTCTTCGCCATTTTTTTTATAATTAATTACGCTAATTTCACATGATTTCCATTGCTTCATTGAGGCAGAAAGTTTTTCTAATTCTTTTTTGTCAGTATTTTCCCCTTGTAAAAAACGAGGAGATTTACCAATCACCTCTTCTAATGAGTAGCCTGTCATTTTTGTAAAAGCATCATTTACATATATAATGCGAGGGCCAGGTTCTGAAAAAGGTTCGGCCTCAGTAATCATAACCGATTCAGTTGTATTAATAATAACCGATTCCAGTAGTTTTAATCGTAATTTCTCTTCCTTTTGTTTACTAATATCTTTCATCACAATATGAACAGCAGGCATTCCATTATATATAATTGCAGTCCCTTCAGATTCTATATCTTTTGTAGTACCATCAGTCATAATGAGTTTATAATCATCATGTATGTTGTTATTAATGCCATTTAATGTGTTTTGTATTCGTTGAATTACCAATGCATGGTAATCAGGATGTACAATATCTAGTATTGATTTACCAATCATTTCATCTAAAGACTTGGCTCCAAATAATTTTATTGCTGTTGGATTAACATAAAGTATTTTTCCGTTAGCATGCACCGCAATTGGATCAGGAGAACATTCTACCATTGTTTTATACCTTTCTTCACTTTCTTGAAGTGATTTTTCTACTAATTTTCGCGTGGTAATATCCCTTGTCACAGCTAATATCATTTCGGTTTTTTTTAGCCCATTTTTTAATGGCACCATACTAGTTTCAAGCCATCTACGTGTTCCTTTAAGCCCAACGGCTTCAAATTCTAACCATTCATGTTTACCATTGATTGTATTTAGAAGTATATTGTTATATGAATTTTGATATTGCGGAAGAATAAAATCTAACAATGAATGTAGTTTTATCTCCTCAAAATTTTTGGCTTCTAATAAAGTTATTCCTGCTTGATTCATTTGAATTAAGTTACCATTTACGTCAATTAACTTTAAGCAATCAGGATCAGCTTCAAAGATTGTTCTAAGTCTTAATTCACTTTCCTTAAATTTTTCTTCCGCTAACTTCCTTTCAGTAATATCTCTTGTTACACTAAGCATTAATATTACATTATTATTTTCGTCGAATATTGGGGCTGAATGTGCTTCTAACCACCGTCTAGTTCCAAGTAAACCTATAATTTCAAAATCTAATGACCCTTTTTTGCCATTAATAGTTTCATTATGTAGTTGATCAAAAGCTTGCCGATATTCAGGAACAATAAAATCAGAAATCTGGTATGATTTTATTTCTTCTAAAGAGTTTGCTTCATGCATTTTTAATCCAGCGGCATTAATTTCAACCAAATTACCATTAGGGTTTATTAATTTTACACATTCAGGTTCGGCGTCAAATATTGCTTTAAATCGCTGTTCACTTTCTTTTAATTTTTGCTCTGAAATTTTACGATCTGTAATGTCTAATAGGTAGCCGTACCAAACAACTGTTCCATCTTCTTTTTTTATTGGATTTGAAGCCCCTTTTACCCACATTTCTTTATCGTCAATGATTATGTGCCTGTATTCATAATTCCAACTAGTCAAATTATTTCTTGATTCATAAATTGAATTTATTAATCCAGTTATGTCGTCTGGATGAACTACTGCAAATGCAGATGAAGCATCTTCTTTTAATAATTCAATATCAATATGAGGAACAAGTTTTTTTACACTATTACTCACAAACGGAAAATACATTTTCCCATCAGGTGTCATTTCAAATTGATATACAACTGTATCAATTGCATCTGTCAGTAACATTAACTGATCATGGTTATTCTTTAATAATTGTTCGTTAATTTTAACTTTTTCAAGCACTAATTTTTCTTTAGTAATATCTCTACAATTAATAACAATTGAATTAATATCCTCATTATTTAACAAATTAGTAGCTACTCCTTTTACCCATATATAGTTCCCATTTTTAGATTTAATACGTATGGTTTTTGTTAATGAAGTATTTGGGTTTTGTAACAATTCTTTAAAAATTTGTTTCGCCTCATTTATATCTTCAGAAAATATTAGAGACTCGTAGTGCATGTCTTGTATATTTATTAATGTAGCGTTAGAGTCAATAATTTTTTCTAATGAGGGGCTAATAAATGTAATATACCCATCTTCATTTACCAAAAGAATAAAATCACTCGTATGTTTAAATATAGAATGGAATCGTTTTTCACTTTTTATAATTTGTTGTTCGGCTATCCGTTTTTTGGTAACATCTATTGATGTTATGCATATACCTATAATTTCATTTCTATTATTTCTTGCTGGCTTATACCTTTTCGATAAATAAATTTTATTTTGATCAGAAACATCTATTTCAATTTCTATAGTCTCTCCATTTAACACCTTTTCGTAGATGTTTTTCATTTGCTTTTTTCTCTCTGGTTTGGAATAATCAAAAATAGAATCTCCTTTTTTAGCAATTTTTTTTAAATGAAGTTTATATCCATCTTTAAATTGTTTATTAAATGAAACAATATTGAGGTGCAGGTCTATTAATGCAAAACTTTCTTCGGTATTATTTAGTAGTAAAGATATCTCTTCTTCAATTTTTAGTCTAGAGGTCACATCATTTAAAACTGTACTCGATCTTATTTCACCATTTTCTAATTTATAAATTGCAGAAGTAAATTCACAAGGAAATCGTTCTCCGTTTTTACGAATACCAATTAATATACCTTTTGATTTCCCTTCTCTTTTACGAATTTCTAAAGCAGAAGACATATTAGGATCTGTCATGTCAAAAAGACCAAGGCGCCCTATTTTTTTTATTTCTACTAGGCTGTAGCCAAACATTTCTATCATAGCATTATTAACCTCTAAGATTGTTCCATCTGGTTTTCCAAGTACAATACCACTTTCAGAGTTTTCGAAAATAGAATAATATTTATTGCTATCTTCTAATGCTTCATTTTTATTTTTTTTCATAATATTTACCGTGTAACTTTTCACAAATTACAAATAATATTCATTTAAATTTTAGAGTATTAATATGTAAGTTTTTTATTAAAATGGGTTAAATAATTCCGTGAATTATTTTAAAACAGATAAATTAAAGATAGTTTTATTCCAGAAATTG
>JANXRU010000102.1 GCA_025356715.1 Bacteroidota bacterium | reverse complement strand
AAATTTCTTTGAGGGAGATGCGAAAAATAATTACCAAAGCGAACAAGCAAAAATAGCCATTGCTACCGGTGGCATTATTGGCAAAGGACCTGGCAATAGTACACAACGCGCTTTTTTACCTCAAGCATCTTCCGATTTTATATACGCCATCATCATCGAAGAGTATGGTTTATTCACTGGCTTTGCGATGATCTTCCTATACATGATTCTATTATTTAGAGGCATTCGTATTTTAAGAGATTCCGAAAAACCATTTGGAGGCTTGATGGCCATCGGTTTAAGTTTTAGCTTGGTGTTTCAAGCATTGATCAATATGGCTGTTGCAGTCAATCTGTTCCCGGTAACAGGTCAGCCCTTACCACTAGTAAGTATGGGAGGAACTTCGATATGGTTTACTTGTATTGCTATTGGTATCATTTTAAGTGTGAGCAAATCAAACGAAGATAAAGAAATAATACCTGCATAACTATCGTCACCCTGAACTCGTTTCAGGGTCTCATGAGATGCTGAAACAAGTTCAGCATGACAGTTAATTCAATGCTTGCAATAAATCACTTAATATATCTTCTTTGTTTTCTAATCCAATGGATACACGAATTAAGCCAGGTGTAATACCAACACTTAATCGTTCTTGTTCTGATAATTTACAGTGAGTACTCGAAGCAGGATGTGTCACAATACTTCTTGCATCTCCTAAGTTGGGAGAAATTTTAAGCATCAGTAATTTATCTAAAAACGTTTTTGCTTCTTCGTAACCTCCTTTAAGAGTAATAGTTAAAATACCTCCGCCCGCTTTCATTTGTTTTTTAGCAATAGTATAATGCGGATGTGATGGTAAAAACGGATAAGAAACATTTTCTAGTTTCGCATGCCCTTCTAATTTTTGTGCAATATATAACGCATTGTCGCAATGCCTATCCATACGTAATGCTAAAGTCTCTAAACTTTTGCTTAATACCCATGCATTAAAGGGACTCATAGAAGGGCCAGTTAAACGGCCAAATAAATAAATATCTTGTATCAATTCTTTTTTACCTACCACTACTCCACCTAACACACGACCTTGTCCATCCATGTATTTAGTAGCTGAGTGAATAACCAAATCAGCACCATACTTAATAGGGTTTTGTAAATAAGGTGTTGCAAAACAATTATCTACAATAAATAACAAATTGTGTTTTTTTGCAACTGCTGCCACAACTTCTAAATCTATTAATTCAATAGCAGGATTAGTTGGTGTTTCTAAATAAATAAATTTTGTTTCAGGTTTAATTAATTTTTCAATCTCAGCCACATTATTTGTATGAAAGTACGAATGTGAGATATTCCATTTTGGAAAATATTTAGTAAACACCGCGTGCGTTGCACCAAACACCGATGAACAAGAAATGACATGATCGCCCGATTTTAATAAAGCCATAAAACTAGTAAAGATGGCTGCCATACCTGTTGCTGTTGCAAAGCCTGCTTCAGCTCCTTCTAATAAACATACCTTATTGATAAACTCACTTGTGTTAGGATTTACATAACGAGAATAAATAAAATCATCCGACTCTTCGTTAAAAGCCGCACGCATATCTTCAGCTGTATCAAATACAAAACTAGAAGTTAAAAATAAAGGCGCTGAGTGCTCATTGTAATCTGTGCGTTCTAGTTGTGCTCTGATGGCTTGTGTTTCAAATTGTTTGTTTTTCATAGTATCTTTTTTACGCCGCTCTGAACTTGTTTAAGGGTCTCACCGATGAGATGCTGAAACAAGTTTAGTATGACAATTAATTTAATGTAACCTTATAAGTAATATTAGCAGTTGGTTCTAATGTTTTAGTAACGGAACAATATTTTTCCATAGATAATTTCACTGCACGTTCCGCCTTATCTTTATCAATATTTCCCTTTAATATAAAATGAACAACAATGGTTTTAAATAAGGAATAACCTTCAATCCCCACGGGTTCTCTATCTCCGTCAACTTCTATTTCAAATAATTGCACTTCCTGTTTTTGTTTGCGTAAAATAGAAATAATATCAATGGCACTGCATCCACCTATCGCTGCTAATAATAATTGCATCGGACGCATCCCTAAATTATGTCCGCCTATAGCAGGAGCACCATCTATCGAAATGGAATTACCGTCTTCGTTTACAGCTTCAAAATTGAAATCAGAATCTAGTCTTTTTAAGTTAATGCGCATAAGGTGTTTTTTTTCAAAGATAAAAAATTTAAAACTCGTTTACTCCATTTACAGTAGTATATTTCATGGTGTATTTAATGCCTGGATTTATATATTTATAGGCGCTGTGAGTCATTAAAGCCGCCTCATGAAATCCACATAAAATCAGTTTCAATTTGTTTTTATACGTATTAATGTCGCCAATAGCATATACACCTTCAATATTGGTAGAATAATCATCCGTATTCACCTCAATGGCATTTTTATCAATATTTAATCCCCAGTTTTCAATAGGCCCTAATTTTGGACTCAAACCAAATAAAGGAATTAAATTATCAATCTCAATTACTCGCTCTTCTTTTGTTTTAGAATCTATAACCATTATACTTTTTAAAACATCATCTCCATCTACTTTAGTCAAATTTGTATTTAACAACAACTCAATTTTTCCTTCAGCAGCTAAATCCATTACTTTATTTACACTATCGGGCGCACCTCTAAACGATTCGCTTCTATGAACTAAGGTTACTTTCTTAGCAATGTTTGCTAAAAAAATTGCCCAGTCTAATGCACTATCGCCTCCACCAGCAATTACTAAATTTTTATCGCGATACGTTTCAGGATCTAATACCATATAACTTACACCTTTTCCATTTTCGAATTGCGTCAAATTTTCCACTTCTGGTTTACGTGGCTCGAAGCAGCCTAAGCCCCCTGCAATAACAACGACTGCTGCATTTATTTTAGTTCCCATGTTGGTTGTTAATACAAAATCACGTTCTCCAATTTTTTCTAACGACTCTATTCGTTCGCCTAAGGTATAGGTAGGATTAAATGGTTCCGCTTGTTTAACTAAATTATCTACTAACTCTTGCGCTAATACCGAAGGAAATCCGGGAATATCATAAATGGGTTTTTTAGGATATATCTCTGATAATTGTCCTCCCACTTGTGGTAAGTAATCCACTAAATGGCAACGCATTTTTAAAAGCCCTGCTTCGAATATGGCAAATAATGCTACTGGTCCTGCGCCTACAATGGCGATGTCTGTTGTTTTCATTTGTTGTTTTTTTTATTTTGTTCTCGACTTCGCTCGAACTGACATTAAAAAAATAATCGTTTTAAACTTGTAATAATGACTACTATCCCTACTAAAATCATAATTGACTTAGTAGGAATTTTATTTGATACATATGCTGCAATTGGTGCGGCAATCACACCACCAATGATTAAACCTACTATAATGGTCCAATGTGTTAATCCTATGATCGTTATAAATGTTAAAGAACTAGCTAAGGTTATAAAAAATTCAGCAAGGTTTACCGAACCAATTGTATATCGTGGATTTCTTCCTTTAGCAATTAGTGTAGATGATACTATGGGACCCCAACCGCCACCGCCAATGGAATCTAAAAAACCACCGACTATTGCTAAAGGAAAAATCCGTTTGATTTTTTGACGGATATTATCCTTTTTTAAAGCTTTAAAAATGATAATTAAACCTAAAATTAAAGTGTAAGAAGAGACTAACGGTTTAATGAAATAATTATAATGTTCGAACGAAGACAAAATATATGCACCCAGTATTGCACCAATTACACCTGGAATTAATAAACTTTTAAATAACTTATTATTTACGTTTCCGAATTTCAAATGCATTAATCCTGACACCCCACTTGTAAATACTTCAGAAGCATGAACACTGGCACTTGAAGCGGCTGGTGTAATTCCAAATGACAATAAAAATGAAGTTGCAGTTACACCATATGCCATTCCCAAAGCGCCATCTATCATTTGAGCGGTGAAGCCTGCCAATATATATAAGAAGATAGAAGAATCTATACTTTGCGTTAATTGATATGCATAGCCCCCTAATATATCTGGTGGCAAAAAGTGACATAACATATAACCTAAAATCAACAACAGAGGAATAGATAAACTATAGGTCCAAATACGTTTTTTACTAATGGTCGTTTCTTTTAATTTTTTAGGGTCAGAAGAAAGAACCGATGTAATCGCATTTAATTGTTTTACTTTTTCTGTAAAGTCACCTGACAGATACCCACGTACTTTTGTCAAGCTATCTAGAGAATCATTTATTTCATTTGGAAAGGATTCTTCGAATGTTTCTCTGATTCGCTTTGCTAGTGTAGGAGATTTGCCATTCGTAGAAATTGCAATTTTGACATTTCCTTTTTGAACAATAGAGCCTAAATAAAAATCACATTGCTCAGGTGTATCTGCTACATTGGTCAAAATATGTTTTTGTAGGGCTAATTGCTTTATCTCCAAACTCGTTTCTTTATTATTTACAGCTACTATAACCAAATCAGTATCATTCAAATCAGTTTCTATAAAAGAACGTTGATGAATGATTAAACTAGAGTAATGAGTTTGAAACGTTTTTATGTCTTCTGAAACATGAGTCGCTACCAAAGTAATTTTTGTAGCAGGGCTATTATTTAAAATAGCCGTTACTTTTTCTAGACCCACTTTTCCTCCACCAACAATCAACACTCGAAAATTTTCGAGTTTCAGAAAAATGGGGAACAACTTATTTTGTTTCTCTATTCTCATAAACTAATAGTGTGATAAATATTAAATCGTAAAACTTCATTGCTATATAAGGAAAGCCCATTAGATGCTTGTTGCCAAATGTGCATGTATTGTAATTGTAAAGAGATTTTTTTATTGACTTCGTAATTTACTCCGGTATATAATCTATACTGATCAAAATAATTATACGTTATTATACTTCCTGCATTAATCATGATTTCATTTCCAACCAAAGCATACCAATTATTTCCCTCTTCTTTTTCTTTAACGATTGGAACTTTTAAATCAAATCTGTACCTAAACCTGAAATTAAACTGATAATCATTCGTTGGTTCATTATTTTTTACTGCTTCGTTAAAACGTTGTTCTATTCTCAAGCGATGTGTCAGTTTGCAATTCCCAAGTTTATCATTAAGCTTAAATTCTTGCCAAGGTCTCCATTCTCCTCTCGTTTTTTCACCGCTTATAAAATATCTAAAATGAGCCAAACCAATAGAAATCGTAATTCGATCTCTCAGTTTATATGACAGGTCAGAACGAATTAATGCCTGTGAGTAATTTTTAATTTCATTTTTAGTTCTGAATTGTATATCTGAATTAATACTCCATTTAGAATTTAAAACAATACTATTATAATATCCCAACCACAACATATTATCTTTAACAATAAATGGTGTATTAGTTTGAGCAACAGTTTCACTAAACAGAACTAATGATAATATAAAAATATACTTAAACATTAGTTAGATAAAAATTGATACTTAGATAAAATAGATTCAAAATTTGGCTGTTGCTTTACAACATCACCAATTACAATAACCGCAGGAGCTTTGATATTATTTTCTTTGGCTATATCTACGATTGTTTTAATATTACCTAAAGCAATTTTTTGAGTTGACAAAGAGCCATCCTGAATTAAAGCAATCGCAGTATCTTCTTTTCCTTCTTTAGAAAATACTTCTGCAATTTCTTTTAGTTTACCTAAGCCCATTAATATAACCAGCGTTGCATTAGTTTTGGCAGCTAATACTATATCTTGCGATAATTGGTTGTTTTTTGTTGTTCCTGTTATTACCCAAAAACTTTCGCTTACTCCACGGTGAGTAACCGGAATACCAGCTAAAGCAGGGACACTAATAGAACTTGAAATTCCTGGAACAACCGATGTTTCTATATTAAAAACACTCGCATAGTTTAATTCTTCTTGTCCGCGACCAAACACAAAAGAGTCGCCTCCTTTTAAACGAACCACGTGTCCGTATGTATAAGCCATATCAACAATCAATGTATTGATTTGGTCTTGTGAATACGCATGCTGATGATTACGTTTACCTACATAAATTTTAACGGCATCTTTTTGGGCGTATTCTAATAATTCTTTATTTACCAAAGCATCAAACAAAACCACATTAGCAGTTTTTAAAGCATTTATTCCTTTTAAGGTAATTAGTTCTATATCTCCAGGGCCTGCGCCTACTAAAGTGATTTTTGG
>JANXRU010000088.1 GCA_025356715.1 Bacteroidota bacterium | reverse complement strand
TTATATTAAAATTTAATACTTTTGATTAGTTAATGAGTACTGAACAAGAGCCATAAAAAATGACTAATATACTGATCGTTGAAGACGAAAAAAATTTGGCTTCAGAAATTTCTAATTATTTAAAAGGAAGTAATTACAATTGTCTCTCTGTGGGGTTATTTAATAATGCCATTTCTTTGCTTAAAGAAAAAGAGTTTACAGTTGTTTTATTGGATTTAAAATTACCTGATGGTAACGGGATAGATCTTATTTATCATTTGAAGAAGAAAAAATCAACTTCAGGAATTATTGTCATTTCGGCAATTGACGAATTAGATATGAGGATTCAAGCACTTGAAGCAGGTGCAGATGATTTTTTAACAAAGCCTTTTCATTTATCGGAATTGAATGCGCGACTGAAATCATTAATAAGGAGGAAATTTCATAAAGGAAATAACGAAATAGAATATAACGAAATTAAGATTGAAGTAGACAAAAAAAATGTTTTCATTAATGAATTGGCATTACTATTAACTTCAAAAGAATACGAACTACTACTGTATTTTATTTCCAATTCAGGTAAGGTTATTACAAAAGAGGCAATAGGATACAGTATTTGGAGAAACAATTCGGATATGGATATTTCGAATGAAATTATTTATACACATGTCAAAAATTTGAGAAAAAAACTTATTAATTCAGGCTGTGCGGATTATATTAACTCAGTATACGGTGTTGGCTATAAATTTGACAATTAAAAAAAGTATTCTTAATGAAACTAGTTTATAAAACCATCATCATAAATATTATTATTTCCCTCACGGTGCTTTTTGTGGGTGAATGGTCGGTTTATGCTTATCTGAAACAAAAAATCAATAAGGAAACAATAGAGCATTTACTAACTGAACAATATGCTTTAATTGAAAAATTAAACAATGGAACAGATATTCATTCTTTTATAAATAATATTGGAGATGATATTCGTATAGAAGATATAACTTACATTAAATACAGTGAGCCAGTTATTGAGGACATTGTATTAGGAGAGGCGCACGAAGAGGAAGAAAAAGGAGAAGAGGAAGGAGAAGTATTTGCATCAAAAAAAGTAATTTTTGATATCACAAATAACCAAAAGAATTATAGAGTTTCTATTTTTAAAAGTACTGATGAAGATGAAGGTTTGAAGTACAATACGTTAATTGTTCTTTTTGTATCTGGTATTATTATGTTAGGAGTTATTATTTTAATTAATATCATCGTTTACAATAATCTATTTTCTCCTGTTTTTAAATTAATTAGAGAAATGAAAACATTTTCTATCCAAAATCTACAAAAAATAAATGCCCCTAAAACCAACACCAGTGAATTTGCTATACTAGGAGAAAGCATCAGCGCCTTATCTCAAAAAAATATTGAAGATTATGTAATTATGAAAGAATTTACAGAAAATATGGCTCACGAAGTGCAAACTCCGTTAGCTGTTATTAGTAGTAAGATTGAGCAATGTATGCAGGATAAGCAATTATCTGAGGCGCAAGCAAACCTACTTGGAGAAGCGAATAAATCATTAAACAAATTATTTAATTTAAATAAAGGATTAACCCTCCTTAGTAAATTAGAAAACAGACAATACAATACTCCTGAAGTAATTAATATGGGCGAATTAATCAAAGAACGGATAAGTTATTTTGCTGATTTTATAGAGGATAAAAACATAGAGATTAAGGAAACTTACTTAAATGAACTTCATGTTAAAATAGATGCGACACTGGCAGATATTTTATTAGATAATTTGTTAAAAAATGCCATTAAACATAATATCGAAAGCGGAACAATTGCCATTATTGTTAATAAAAAGGAGTTAACCATATCAAATACAGGCGAAATTCCAGCTGTATCAACAGATCAATTTTTTAATCGTTTTTATAGTAAAAACACAAACGCTTCGCTAGGTTTGGGGTTATCAATAGTGAAAAAAATAATTGAGTATTATCAATATAAAATCAAATATGAATATACTAATGGAGAACATCAAATTTCCATTAATTTTTAAAAGCTCACAAAAAAGTTTATATTTAACATAACAAAAAAATCACTATGAGAATATTAATTATTGAAGACGAAAAATCACTTCGTGAAGATGTGGTAGATTATTTATCAGAAAACGGCTATAAATGCGACTTTGCAACTACAGTTAAAAGTGGCTTGCAAAAACTAAACGATTTGGTATATAGCTGTGCCTTGGTAGACATGGGTTTGCCAGATGGTTCAGGTATTGAAATAGTGGAATTCATTAAAAAAAATAAACCTGAAATGGGTGTCATTATTGTAACAGCTAAAAATGCTTTAGAAGATAAACTAGAGGGGTTGAAAATTGGAGCAGATGATTATTTAACCAAACCTTTCCATTTATCTGAGTTGAGCGCTCGTATTTATTCAGTGCTACGTCGTAGAAATTTTGGAGGAAAAAACACATTAAGTTTTGATGGATTAGAAATTGATACTACAGAAAAAAAAGTACTAGCAAACAGCGTTGCTCTTCAACTAACAAAAAAGGAATATGATATTTTATTATACTTAGCAAGTAATCCAACTCACTTAATTACTAAAGAAGCGCTTGCTGATGCTATATGGGGAGATAAGGCTGAAATGGCAACTTCATTCGATTTTGTTTACAGTCAAATCAAAAATTTGAAGAAAAAACTAAACGAAGCTGGTCTAAAAAATTACATCAAAGTTGTTTATGGAATGGGTTATAAATTTAAAGACTAATCTGTTTTTAAAAAATTAACTGGCTTCTTAACCTGCAATGAAACTTCTTACCAAAACTAATACCTATACGATTATCACAACAGTTGTGCTTTTTGCTATTGGTATGTTCGTTGTTTACAAAGTAGTTTTAGTTAAACTAGATCGCGAAATTGACAAACAATTATTATCAGCCAAAGAAAAAATTGTACAAGGGTTAAAAAATGGAATCCCTCCGAAAGAATTTTTAACGAATATTGGTCAAAAAATATACATCAAGGAAGTTGATAAACAAACGCAGTATGTAAATTCAGTTATTGAATATGTTCAAGTAAATATCGGAGAAAACGGGAAACCAAATGAATCAGTAACCAATAGAGAACTGAGTTTTCAGGTTTCAATTAAAGCGAAAATATATGAAGTAAACGTATCCAGTTCCATTGCAGAAGGGAAAGAGGTTGGGGAATATATTATTGGCGTTGTAATCATTTTTTTATTCATAATAGTTATCATTTTATTTCTTATCAACCGAAAGATTTCTGCTTCTATTTTCTCGCCATTTTATGATACACTATCCAAAATAAAAACATGGAATATTAAAAAAAATGAAACCCTTGTTTTTAAAGAAACAGACATTAACGAGTTTCATTTATTAAACGACACCATAAAAGACTTAACCCAACAAATTAAATCTGATTATGTTCTCATGAAAGAATTTACGGAAAATGTGTCGCATGAAGCGCAAACACCTTTATCCATAATAAGCACCAAGATTGAACTACTGATGCAGGAAACTAATTATACACAAAAACAAAATGAATTATTACAACAAACGTATCAAGCTACGCAGCGTTTATATAAACTAAATCAGGCCTTAATTTTATTGTCGCGTATTGAAAACAAACAATTTATTGAAACTAATCACATCAACTTAAACGAAGCTATTGATGATAAATTAGAAGTGCTTGAAGATTTTATTGAAGCCAAACAAATATTAATAAAAAAAGAATACAACAAAAACATTAACATAGAAGTAAATCAATATTTATTGACTATTTTATTAAATAACTTATTAATTAATGCCATTAAATATAATCCAGAAACAAATGGTATTATAACGATTACCATTGAAGATAATTCTTTTTCTATTGAAAACTTAAGTACGGTAAGTAAAATTAATAGAGAATATTTATTTGAACGATTTAATAAAACCTCAACCTCAGGCTCATTAGGATTAGGTTTATCATTAATAAAAAAAATTGTTGATTTTTATAATTGGCAAATTACTTATTCGCATAAAGATGAAGTTCATAAATTTAAAATCTTTATGTAATTTAAATTGTAACTATGATTGATTCTATATGGTATAGTGAGCCAAACATCGCTCAAATAAATTTGATGGGAAACAACACTCTTGGACAAGCTTTAGGTATTGAGTTTACCGAATTTGGCGCTAATCATTTAACAGCAATCATGCCAGTAGATGAACGCACTAAACAGCCTTTTGGATTATTACATGGCGGAGCAAATGTAGCCTTAGCCGAAACACTTGGTAGTGTGGCCTCTTTACTTGTTGTTAATAGCGACTTATTTATTGGTGTAGGTGTAGAAATTAATGCCAATCATATAAAAGCTGTATTTCAAGGAACTGTAAAAGGTATTTGTAAGCCTCTAAATATTAGTGGCAAAAACCATGTATGGGATATTAAAATATATAATGAATCTAATGAACTAACTTGCGTTTCTAGATTTACATGTACCATAGTTCCAAAAAGTAAGTTTATTGGATAATTAGTTTACTTCTTATATTTACGCCATGTTTACAGGAATTATAGAAACACTTGCTACTCTTTCTCATATTGAAAAAGAGCATACGAATGTACATTTTACATTTAATAGTAGTATTACACATGAATTTAAAATAGACCAAAGTGTTGCTCACAATGGCGTTTGCTTAACGATTGTGGCTATAAATGGAACTACTTACACAGTGACTGCTATTGATGAAACTTTACAAAAAACAAATTTAGGAACACTCCGAGTTGGAGATGTTGTAAATTTGGAACGTTGCATGCCTGCTAATGGTAGATTTGACGGGCATATTGTTCAAGGCCATGTGGATGAAGTTGGAACTGTTGTTTCCATTATTGATAATCAAGGAAGTTGGACGTATACTATTTCATATAATTCGTCCTCAAAAAATGTAACCGTTGAAAAAGGCAGTATTACAATCAATGGCACAAGTTTAACGGTTGTTAATTCTCATAACAACCAATTTTCTGTTTGCATTATCCCCTATACTTTCGAAAATACCGTCTTCAAAAATTTAAAAATTAACGATAACGTTAATTTAGAATTTGACATCGTAGGTAAGTATGTCGCCCGATTAATGGGCAAATAAGGTTGTTTTCTTTCTATTTCCAGCAAAAGTTTCGATGTAAAAATTACTAATACTCTTACAACTTTTTTATATCTTCACGGTCTTAAAATAAATCAACTATGGCACGTGTAAAAATTAAAGAAGTTTTAAAAGGAGAATTAATTGACCAAATAATTAATGTAAAAGGCTGGGTAAGAACGTTTCGTAATAATTCATTCATAGCGATTAATGATGGGTCATCCATCCATAATATTCAAGCGGTTGTTAATTTTGAAACCACAGATGAATCATTATTGAAACGGATTACTCCAGGCGCTTGCATAGGTGTAACTGGTAAATTAATTGCATCCCAAGGAAAAGGACAAACCGTTGAAATAATTGCAAGTGACCTTGTTATTTATGGAGATTCGGAAGCAGACGTAACAAAACCTAATTCATACCCGCTGCAACCGAAAGCCCATTCTTTAGAGTATTTAAGAGAGATTGCGCATTTACGCTTTCGCACAAATACTTTCGGTGCCGTATTTAGAGTGCGTCATACGTTAGCTTTTGCAATACATCAATTCTTTAATCAAAAAGGGTTTGTGTATTTACACACGCCTATTATTACGGCAAGTGATGCCGAAGGAGCTGGAGAAATGTTTCATGTGACTAATTTTGATATTAAAAACCCACCATTAACAGAAAACGGAGAGATAGATTATAAGCAAGATTTTTTTGGAAAATCTACCAACCTTACTGTTTCTGGCCAATTAGAAGGTGAATTAGGCGCAATGGCTTTTAGTGACGTCTATACATTTGGCCCAACATTTAGGGCGGAAAATTCTAATACGACTCGTCACTTAGCTGAATTTTGGATGATAGAGCCTGAAATGGCTTTTTATGATTTAGCTGATAATATGGCTTTGGCAGAAGAAATGCTAAAGTATGTTATCACTTATGCCTTAGATAAAAATAAAGAAGATATAGAATTCCTTTCTCAACGATTATTTGATGAAGAAAAAAACAAACCTCAAACTGAGCGAAGCGAATTAAATTTATTAGAAAAATTAAATTTCTGTTTAGGAAATGATTTTGCAAAAATTACTTATACTGAAGCCATTGATATTTTACGTGAATCAAACCATAATAAGAAAAAGAAATTTCAATATATCATAGATGGCTGGGGCGCTGATTTACAAAGTGAACACGAGCGTTACTTAGTAGAAAAACATTTTAAAAAACCAGTAATATTAACTGATTATCCTAAAGACATTAAGTCGTTTTATATGCGCCAAAATGATGATGGAAAAACAGTAGCCGCCATGGATATTTTATTCCCTGGAATAGGCGAAATCATTGGCGGTTCTCAACGCGAAGAACGTTTAGAAAGATTAGAAGCGCGGATGAACGATATGCATATTCCAACAAAAGAAATGAGTTGGTATTTAGATACGCGACGATTTGGAGCGTGCCCACATGCTGGGTTTGGCTTAGGATTTGAACGATTAGTGTTATTTGTAACAGGTATGACAAACATTCGGGATGTTATTCCTTTTCCAAGAACCCCAAATAATTGTGAGTTTTAACATTCGTATACTTATACAAAAAGTCGAGTACTAAAATAGTTACTCGACTTTTTTATAATACCACTTGTCATACATATAATAGGATAAGATGTAATCTTTCTTCTTAAGCCTGTTTAAATTTATATTTCAATACTTGCTATACCGTATTTTGAACGAAAAGAGGCATAACAATTATTAGAGAAATTTTAAACAGACTATTAATAAACAATAAAGTTAAATAATTGTTAATTGCCTATAAATTGCTTTATATTTGGTTAAATAATAAAACTATGAAAACAATATTATTTGCTTTAGCGCTTAGCGTTATGTTTCTCTCATGCAAAAAAGATCCTGGAGAAGGTGGATTTGCATCTATTGAGGGTAAAGTGTATGTAAAAAACTATGACCCTACATTTACTATTATCTACTCTCAATATTATATGCCAAGCGAAACAGTGTATATTATTTATGGAACAGATACCGAAGTGGGTAATACGGTCAAAACATCCTATGATGGCTCTTTTAAATTTAATTACCTTCAAAAAGGTGCGTATAAAGTATACGTATTAGGTAAGGATTCAGTGGCTCCAAACAAAGGGAATCCCAAAGAAACATTAATTGAAGTTAACATCACTGAAAAAAAACAAAAACTTGATCTAGGAAATATTGTTATTTTAAAATAAAGATGGCAACAAGATTCCTAATTCTAATTTTTATTAGCGCTTCTTTTATTTGCAAATCCCAATCAAGAAAAGATGCTGGCGCATGGCTTACGCTATCGTTGCAATATCCTATTTCTAAAAAAACAAGCATCGTTCTTGATCAAGAATTGCGATTAAAAGAAAACTACCAACGTATTAATTTATTTTACACAAATGTTGGTGTTGATTATAAATTAAACAAGTTTATAAAAATAAGTCCAACCTACCGCTCCATTCAAAAAAAACAATTGGATGGGAATTACAGTTATCGTCACCGTTTCATGTTAGACGTAACCCTTAAAAAGAAAATCAAAAAATTTACAATAAGCGAACGCGCGCGCTATCAAATAGAGGTGGCTGATTATTATACCAGTAGAAAAGGGAAACTAGCAGAACAATTTTTGCGTTTTAAAACAGATTTAAAATACCAATTAACTGAAAAGATATCGCCATATATTTCTTGCGAATTACGTTATCAAATTAGATCGCCAAAAGGAGACGGACCATTGTATGATAGAGAATTTCATCGCATACGTAATGTCATTGGAGCAGAGTATCAAATAAATAAAAAAAGCGCTGTCAATTTGTATTATTTAATTCAATCCGAATTTGAAATATCTACGCCTGAAACTATTTATATTTTAGGAATTGGTTACTCGTTAACTTTAAAATAAACTTATTGAAAAAAAGTTCTAACCACACCAAAGGACAGCATGTAATTGTTGGTCGGGATTTTTGCGTCATGGTTATACTCGGTTGTATATGAAATTTCTGCTAACCAATTTTCCGAAAGATTATAAAGTAAACCATAAAAAACTCGAAAGCGATTGAACCCATTATAACCCCTTTCATAATACATTCCATCAAATTTATAATAAGCTTCAGCAGCAATGTATGGAGTGATTTTATGTGGTAATTTATACCTTATTGTAAATTTATTTCGTACATAAAAATCACGCAATCGACTGCCTTGAGCATCTGCATTAACATCTTTAAATTGCATATCTGTTAATAAGCGGTCAAAGAACACAAATTTTCCTACTTTTTTTCTATATGTAAAATAACCTTCGAACTGATGGCGGTAACTAAATGAAGGATCGTTCCGTTTTTTGTCTGCAAAAATATAATTAAAGGTAAATCGTAGATTCTTACTAATTTTACACAGTGCTCCTACATCAAAATAAGAATAACCATAATCTGAAGCGTTATTTACAAAACGCGATTGTGTTTGTAAATGAATCATAAAGCGTTTGTTCAAAGGAGCTTCAACCTCCACGTTTGCCCACATTTGGAAATCTTTTTGAGCAGGTTGTGCAAACGAAAAAATAGCCAATAGTAAAAAACCTAAGGTGCAATATGTAAATCTATTGTTCAATATAATAACGAAACTATTTTTAAATTTAAGTAAACTAAAAATAGGCTAATTAAAGTGTATCACAAAATTTTTTTGGAGAGGAATAAACTTTGCCTTAAAATAGAGGCGGACGAGGTAGCTGGTGTCGAAGTAGATCACTCAGTTGCCGTCGCGGTCGTCGGAGATGAGGCCGGTGATGTCGCGGCCACCGGGTCGTGGCCGGAGCGCCCCGCTTTCCATCATCGCTCGAAATCCGGGCCGAAGTTTGCGCCTGGCGAAATAGGGAACTTCCGACGAGCGTGGCGGAGTGGCGGGCTGGAGTTCTGCGACGGGCTTGCCGTGGTCGGTGATGACGATGCGTTGCGCGGCAGCTTCGCGGACGTAGCGGTCTGTGTGCGCGTGGAGTTCGCTGATGCTGATCTCGATGGCGGCGCTCATGGGCGAAGCGTGGCACGCGGCTGCGAGTGGGTCAACGGTGGCGATTGTGCCAGAGGACTTGGTAACGCAGTTTTTGCGCGGGGGAATGGAGCGGATTCGAGCGGAACGAGAAAGTCTGCCGCAGGCAGCCCGAAGGGTGGCCGTGGCGACGGCCAGCAACCTGAGCTTCGTGGGGATGGGCGGGGCTGCATGGAGCCAGTGCGGCGGCGCGTGAAGGCGGACATCCGGGGACAGGCGTTGCGATTTGGATCATTCCGCCCCCG
>JANXRU010000056.1 GCA_025356715.1 Bacteroidota bacterium | reverse complement strand
AGTAACGCATCCACCGTAAAAATCATTTTCTTTAGGTTTATCAGGTAATAATAATTGGGTTTGTAGCCAATTGCCTTTTGGTTGTTTTGCAAAAATATATGCTCCACCTCCTTCAGGTAATAAGCGATGACCAGTTAGTTTTTTTGCTTTTTTTTGACAAGTACCAACGATGCAATAATCTCCAAAAATACTGGTTGACCAGCCAAAACAATCCCCTTCAGCTCTGTCATCAGCTACAATTTTTATTAAATCTGTTTTAGTTTGTGCGTAACAAAAACCGCAAATTGAAAAAATATAAAAAAAAAGATATTTCATTTAGATATTATTGTTTTGTGATTAGAATATTGATTGTAAACATTCAGTTTACATTAGATACATAGATAAATAGGTTTAAAATCACTGCCTCTTATCAATGCCCCACAGAAGCTTGTTTCGAAGGGTTTCAAAAAAGTGTTGTCCTTCTAAGTTAATCATGTTAAATTTAAAATTCGCTTTTTTAATCACTAATTCTGATTGATTTTTAAGAGTTTGAGATCGCGAATCTAAGGATACATTAAAGCTTTCGCTTCTACCACTTACTTTAAAACTAATGGTTTTATTATTTGAAATAACGATAGGCCTTACATTTAAATTATGTGGAGCAATTGGTGTAATAATAAAATTATCCGAATCAGGCACCATAATTGGTCCACCACAACTAAGCGAATAAGCTGTAGAACCTGTAGGCGTTGATACAATTAAGCCATCAGCAAAATAGGAGTTCAAAAAAACACCATCCACGTAAGTATCAATATTTATCATCGCACTCGATTCTTTTTTGTGAATCGTACATTCATTCAGTGCATAATTAACGCCTTTAAAGCAATCGGTGGCATTATCTAATTCGATGAGCTCACGTTTATCAAGCGTATATTTTTCTTTGGTTAATAATCGTATGGCGTTGGCAAAATCTTCTTTATAAACAGTTGCTAAAAAACCTAGTCGCCCTGTATTAACTCCTAATACAGGAATCCCTGATTTACGAACATACTCAAGGGTTTCGAGCATCGTGCCATCTCCACCCAACGAAATAACCACATCTGCTTTTGCAATCAATTCTTCTGAATTTGAAAATGTACTAAATGTAAAAGAAATCGGTTGTGTTGTATTTAAAAAATCTTGATAAGGCTTATAAACAACAATTTTAAAATTTTCTTGAGATGATAAAATAAGTAATTGCTCTAAATAGTCAGCGTGATTATCCTTGGTATTACGTGCATATACGGCAATTGTCATAAATGGTGAATTTAAATATTTAAAAAATGAAGAAATTCATCAAATTTATTTTTCATCCCATTATCAAAATCACCATGCTGAAACGATGCTTTAACAATATAATTATAACGATAAAAGGCTTGCAGTATGCGTGACAAATCTTCTACATTTAATTTCAAGGTTACTTCAACTTTAGTACTATCAGGCATTGATGATACGTGTGCACTTAATATTTTAGCATCATTACCTTCAATAATATTAGAAATATGGGTTAAAGAATAATCGGCTTGATTTACTTCTAAAACAATAACACCACCAGGATTTTGCACTGATGCCATATTAGAAATATTTGCTAATAACCCTTTTAATGTAATACACCCTTTATATAATTCTTTATCATCTAATACTGCAATGAGCGTTAAATTAAACGACATCATTAACTTTAATAAATCGTAAGTGTGTTGATAGTTATGAATAATCGGTTTTAATAAAGATATTTTAAGTTCTTCTAAGGTTTCTTCAGGATGATTATAATCCATCAAATCTGTTTCAGAAACTAATCCAATTAATTCTCTGTCTTTTACAACCGCTAAATGAGATACTTTAAATTGTTCCATCCAATCTAAAGCCATTTCAACCGTGTCGGTATGTTTTAATGGAGGTATTTCGTCTGTTATTAAATCGGCTACAAGCATGTACAAAAATACTTTTTTTATCAGATAATTCATCGTTTTTAAGTTGTTATTTTTAAAATGTACTTTTATACCTAACAATTTAATATATTATCTTCAATGGTTTTGAAATTTCGAATTTTAATTATTATTTTACTACTCTCTCCTTATTTTTATAGCCAATTAGATATATTTAAAATTAGTGAAACTTCAATTACTTTTAAATTAGATAAGGAAGGAATTTATAGTCATTTTAAACAATTTAAGTTGTTTGGTTATGCGCAATTAATCCTTTATAAATCAAATCACTTTGCTGATAAAAAAATAATATATCCGGAAAGTGTTGATATTACAAGTGAAATTGCAATAGGTGAAATATCCAAACAAAGTATTACTAATAAAAACATAATTGACACTTATTATTTTTTAGTGTTAAACTACAAGACAAATTCGCCAATTATATACCTAAGTAAGGAAGGGGTTTTAGATTTTAGTGATAATTATAAAATAATTGATAAAAATCATAAAAGAGTAAGTCTACAGCTTCATACACAAAAAGGGGAAATTGAATATGTGATAGATTATAATCAAAAAAGAAACATGGATATTGATTTTTCAGAGTATACTGATTCAATTAATATTCTTGATTTGAAGTATGGGATTCCTATAACTGAAGTTTATTTAAAATACGGAATTCATATAATTGGTAATGATACACTTTGTATAGCGCTTTACGATCAAAATCATAATGGACTCTTTAATGAAAATAAAATAGATCTTTTAGTTTTATTAAATTCAAAAAACGCACCTTATATCGAAACTTTTGAGACGGGAAGCTCTTCTCTTATTCATGATACTATAAAATTGAAAAATAATGATGAATATTTTAAAATAATATATGTAGCGCCAGCTGGTAATTTAATTTATATAGATAAAGCATTAGCTTCAAATGATGAACAATATCTAAAATTACTAAGTGGTATACCTAAAATTAGTTTTTTAGATGCCGATAGTATATCGATATATTTGAATTCTAAATTTGAAAAAGGAAAATATTTCTTCATTTATACATGGATTAGCCGTTGCACATACTGTCTTAATGATATTCCACGAATAGATAGTGTTTCAACCATTTATAAAAATAGACTTAACAGTTTGTTCTTGATAGATAAATCAACATTTGGTGAATTAAAATATACTTTGAAACGATTAAGTTTAACTTCAAATTTTGGACTTTGTAATAAAAAACTTCGTGAAGAATTACATATAAATGGTTATCCATACGGTTTAATGTTTAACAAATTAGGCCGTTTTATAAAAAACATTAAAAATGCTGATGAATTAATGAAATTTTTAGAAACTACTGACTAATCTCAATCCAATTTTGGATATAAAAACTTTATATTTGACAAAAAAATTATATGGTTTCTTTCGATAATACTGAAAATGCTTTTAAAGCTAAAACCAATGGAGATTTAACCAAATCATATTGGTTATTTAAGTTAGTAAGCAACCCTGGAATGGTTAATTTTGGGGCTAAGGTAGCGCCTTTATCATTGAATATTGGATTTAAAGGACTTATTAAAAGTACTATTTTTAAACAATTTGTTGGTGGCGAAACCATACACGATTGCAGTAATACCATTGTAGAATTAGGAAAATACAATATAGGAACCATTTTAGATTATAGTGTAGAAGGAAAAGAAAGTGAAGCTGACTTTGATGCTTGTTTGAAAGAAACCCTTGAAACGATTGAAAAAGCGAAACATGAAACGCATATTCCTTTTTGTGTGTTTAAAGTAACAGGCCTTGCTCGATTTGATTTATTAGAAAAAGTAAGTGCTAATGAAAAATTAGCAGAAGAAGAAACTAAGGAATATGATAAAGTAAAACAAAGGGTAAATACAATATGTAAAGCTGCTTTTGATGCCAATCAGGCTACGTTTATTGATGCGGAAGAAAGCTGGATACAGCCTGCCATTGATGATTTAACGGATTATAATATGAGTTTATTTAATAAACAAAAACCTATCATTTATAACACCTATCAATTGTACCGACATGATCGCTTAGATTTTATAAAGACATCTTTAAAAAAAGCTCAAGAAGGAAATTATTTTTTAGGTGCTAAATTAGTTCGTGGTGCTTATATGGAAAAAGAACGAGCGCGTGCTATTGAAAAAAAATATCCTGATCCAATTAATAAAACAAAAGAAGAGTCAGATAAATTGTATGATGCAACGATGTTGTATTGCATGGAGCATATTGATAGAATTGCGTTTTGTGCAGGCTCTCATAACGAAAAAAGTTCTTTGTATTTAGCTCAATTAATGGCTGATAAAAATTTGCCAAAAAATCATCCTCACATTTCATTTGCACAGCTTTATGGTATGAGCGACCATATAAGTTATAATTTATCCTTAGAAGGGTACAATGTGGCTAAATATGTGCCTTATGGCCCCGTAAAAGAGGTGTTACCTTATTTAATTCGTCGTGCTCAGGAAAACTCGTCTGTTAAAGGACAAACGGGCCGAGAGTTAAATTTAATTATAAAAGAAAAGGCTAGAAGAAAGTCTTAATGTTCCAAATAAGTTACAATTGGGTAATGGTCAGTTAACGTCTCTGTTAAATGATGGTATTTTTTTGATTTAAAATTGGAGCTATGTAAAATGTAATCTATTCTAAAACGAGGGAATTTGCCCGCGTATGTTTGTTCAAACCCAGATCCTGATTCAATGAAAGCGTCCTTCAATTTTCCGCGAATGGTATGGTAAACATAAGAGGCAGGCGTATCATTAAAATCACCACATAAAATAATTTTATACTTGCAGTTAGAGATGTGTAAATCAATAATATCGGCCTGTTTTCCACGCTTCACAAAGGCTCTTTTTAAACGACGTAAAATACTTTTACTTTTCTCTACTTCATTTTTTGTATCAGTACTATCATTATTAACTTCAGCTATAAACTTATAGTCGGCTTTACTAAAGCTAATGGACTGCAAATGCATATTGTAAATACGAACTGTATCTTTTTTTATTAATACATCCGTATAAATACAAATATTATTAGAACGTGTGTTAAATTCTATTTTTCCTTTTTTTATAATAGGATATTTGGTAAAGGTTGCAATACCCCAGTGGTCTTCTTTTCGAAGAGTGGTAGTATATTCTACATGGTGATTTTTGGCAGTTAATAAATTTGTTACGGTGTCAATATTATTGAAATCATTTTTTTGTTCTGAGGTATAAAACTCTTGTAAACAAAGAATGTCAGGGTTTTCTTCTGCCAAAGAAGTTAAAATTAAATTTCTGCTATGCTCGTTCTTACTCCAATTATACAAATCAAATAACATGGAATTATAACTCATGACTTTTATATCCGTATTCGATATTTTTTTATTTGAAAAATCAACTTGTATAAAACCTAAACATGTTTTCGCTCCTATTAATATAGCGATTAAAGAAAAACTCCCTTGTATACGGGCCTGAGCAAACCAATAGATGATAAAACCAAAATTAATCAATAAGAAAATAGGAAATGCTAATCCGAAAAAAGCTAGTATCCAAAAGCTATCTGGCGAAATATATTTTGAAGCAACCGAAAATAATAAACAAACAATTAGCGCGTAATTTATCCATAACAATAAACGATTAAGCCTGGATAGCTTATTCGCATTGCGTTTGGCAATCATTGCTCTTAATTTCGGGATAGATATGTTAGATAAAAAACTAATATTAAAGATTGTTGCTTGTTTTGTGTTATTTGTTTTTTGAGAATTTGATGGTAGTAATAGTTTGATTTTTTATTGTCCCATAATCAAACCATCTTTCATCACAAATTTTCTATCAGCCATATTAGCTAATGTTTCATTGTGAGTTACTACAACAATAGTTTGTTTTAACTCATCTCTTAACTTAAAAAATAATTGAT
This sequence comes from Bacteroidota bacterium, assembly GCA_025356715.1. The sequence continues at coordinate 328 of JANXRU010000056.1, read as the reverse complement.
GTAAATGTTGTGCATTCTCGCTATCTAAATTACCACTTGGCTCATCAGCAAAAATGACTTTAGGGTTATTAATTAATGCTCTTGCTACAGCAACGCGTTGTTGCTCTCCACCTGATAACTCAGCTGGTTTGTGATGCGCTCTCTCTTTCAATCCTAATAAATCTAATAGTTCAGTCGCTTTTATCTCAGCTTCTTTTTTAGATGTTTTGTTTATAAATGCAGGAATACAAATGTTTTCGATTGCAGTAAATTCCGGTAATAAATGATGAAATTGAAATACAAAACCGATATGTTGATTACGAAAAGCAGCTAATTTTTTTTCGTTAAG
>JANXRU010000052.1 GCA_025356715.1 Bacteroidota bacterium | reverse complement strand
ATATATTGACTACGTAGAAAGTTTATTCAAAAAATAATGGATAAACTTAATTCTCTTGTACAGAAAGCAAAGCATTCTAAATTTTATTTATGGCTACTAAATGTCATTTTACTTAAAGCCGTTCCTTTTAATAAACCACATGGTCTTAAAGTAACTCATATTGGCGATAATGAATTAACCATCACCGTTTACAATGTGAAAAATAATCATAATCACATTAAAGGTATACATGCTTGTTTATTGGCAACACTATGCGAATATGTATCTGGTTTAAGTTTATTATTGCATTTTTCTCCCAAAGAGTATCGTATTATTTTGAAAACTATTCACATGACTTATCATTATCAAGCTAAAAGTGCAGTACATGTTACTTTCAAAATATCCAAACAGCAAATTGAAGAAGAAATTTTATTGCCATTAAAAACACAAGACGCGATATTCAAAGAATTTGCAGTCGAAGTTTATGATAATGAAAAAAATCACATCTGTACGGGTTTAATTAATTGGCAAATTAAAGCTTGGAAGAATGTAAAAACTAAATAATTACAAGTTATAAAAGATGAGTTATATATTTTTCATTAACTCATTATTATAAGGCTCATCACTTTTAATGTATCACACATAATTCATAACTATATTGAAAATTTCTGCTAATAGCTTAAAATGGTTAATGCGTTTGTACCCGCCAATGCTATTTCAGCGAATATGGATTAAAAAAATTGAAAAAGATTTTACAGGGATTACCGTAAAAATAAATCGGAGTTTAGTAACCAGTAACCTTGGTAACTCCATATTTGGAGGCACGCTATTTTCTGCAACCGATCCATTTTATGCTTTACTTTTTGGTCAAATCATGCTTCGAAAAAACATTAAAGTAACCGTATGGTTAAAGAGTGCAGAAATACAATACTTAAAACCAGGTAGGTCTGATTTGTATTTTTCTTTAGTAATTACTAACGATATGATATTAGAAGCGGAACAGACATTACTTAATGAAGGTAAATTTATTAAAGAATATCCAATTGAAGTTTATAATAAACAAGGTGAATTATGTGTAACCGCATCCAATGAGGTATATATTAGGAATCTTAACTATTCATCTAATAAGAAAAGCTAAGAAAATACTCGCAAAATAATTAACTATGCACGCATAGCTACTGATTTAATTATAATAATAACATATTTAATTTTATAAACCATCTTAATAACAATAAGGTGTGTTTTATCATAAAAAAACAGCTATGCGTGCATAATATTTTGGAATATGTCGATTTTATTGTTTTAATTTGTAGTTGATTAAAGAAGTTTTGCTATATACTTTAATATACAAAAAAATAAACTTGATTTGATAATTTATATGAGCATTTCATCAATTAACAAAATACATTACAAAATAAATATCAATAAATATCAATAAATATCAATAAATATCAATAAAAATAAATATCAATAAAATGACAAATCTACAAAAACTAGTAACAACAATAATGCTTGCAGCGCCGATAGTAATTAGCGCTCAAGGATTTCAAGTAAACTTACAAGGACAAGTACAGCAAGGAATGGGTTGTGCAGGAACAGCTCTTATTCAAGATGGCGCTTCTGTGTTTTTTAATCCAGGTGGGATGTCTTTTGTAAAAGGTAATACCATTGACTTAGGAATGACGGGTACAATAGCCCATGGTCAATTCTTAGATAGCAATAACGGAACTATCGCTAAAACAACATCGCCTGTTAGCACACCTTTTACAGCATATGGCGTTTTCGGAATAAAAGACACGGCTAAATTTTTAAGTAAATTAAAATTTGGAATGGGTGTATATACACCATTTGGTAGTACTGTAGATTGGGAAAAAGGCTGGACAGGGCGTTATGCATTAACTCATTTACAATTACAAGCTATCTTTTTTCAACCAACTGTTAGCTTTAAAATTTGCGACAAACTAGCGATTGGAGCAGGTTTTGTTTATGCAACTGGAAGTGTAAATTTACAAAAAGACATTCCGGTGGTTGATGTAAATAATACAATTGCTCATGCTGAATTAAGCGGAAAAGCTAATGGCATTGGTGCAAACTTTGGTATCTATTACAAACCTTACAAATATTTATCACTTGGATTAACTTATCGCACTCAGGTAAATATGAAAGTAAATAGTGGTGACGCTACGTTTACAGTACCGTCTTCTTTATCAACTAATTTCCCGAATGGTAAATTTACATCATCATTACCTTTACCTAGCGTATTAACGTTAGGTATTGGGTTTACACCAACTGAAAAATTATCTTTTGCATTTGATGTTAATTATGTTGGTTGGAAAGCGTATGATACTTTAGCATTTGATTATGCTAATAATACAACATCGTTAACTGATACAAAATCTGCACGTAATTATAAAAACGTTGTTGCTTTTAGATTTGGTGGGCAATACAAAATTACTGAAGAATTCGCTGTTCGTTTAGGAGTTGGTTATGCGAATACACCAATTCAAAGTGGGTATGTTACTCCTGAAACTCCTGACGCTAGTCGTTATATATACACGGCAGGTTTTGGATATACGATTAAAAATAAATTTACAATCAATGCTTCTGTTTTATATGAATCCCTAAAAAGAACAGATACAAACATAGAAAGCCAACTAAGTGGCACCTATCAAACTAATGTAATTGCTCCAGGCCTTTCTTTATCTTATAAATTTTATTTAATATATTTTTCATTGTATATGTTTAATTTTTTAATTAAAATTTATAAGATAAAGAAAGTCCTGGAGCAATTACATTTGTTTGATATGTACCGCTTAAGTTAGTTTCAATATTAGTATCTGTTCTTTTTAATGACTCATACAATACAGATGCATTGATTGTATATTTATTTTTAATCGTATATCCTAAACCTGCGGTGTATATATAACGGCTAGCATCAGGCGTTTCAGGAGTAACATAACCATTTTGAATAGGTGTATTA
>JANXRU010000048.1 GCA_025356715.1 Bacteroidota bacterium | reverse complement strand
TCTAAGGATTCTTTCTCTCCTAATAAGGGGTAAGACCCCAATCGTTTACGAACTAACTCATCATTTTCCTTTATGAAAACAGGAGAATATATATCTTGAACATGACCATCCCATTCTTTAAGTTCCCCATCAATCAAATATAAACGTTGCTCGTGTTGCTCTGGAATATCTACATTAGAAGGGATCTCGCTGGTTGTAGGAAAAATGTTTTGTATTTTATGTAAGTGATTCATAATAGATAATTAAGAGTTAAACTTGATAACTAAATGTAATAAAATAAAAATTACAATGCAATGGTATTTGCTACGTTAAGTATCATTTCTTTATTTACCGTTGTTAAGATAGGAATATCAATACTTTTAATGAATGGTGCGTAGTTCTTAATAGACGCTTTTACTTCAGTATTAAAATCGCCATTAAAAATCAAGGCTTTAATTTTGAAATTATGTTTTAGTAAATAATCAATCGTTAGTAGAGAATGATTGATACAGCCTAAGTAATTAGAAATAACTACTATAATTTCGCAATCAATTTTTCTAGCAATATCAATCACATAGTGTTTGCTATTAATAGGAACCATAAGCCCTCCAGCACCTTCAATTATTAAATTGTTATTGGCTCCGACTCCGCTCAGCCTGACAGGTAATAGAATATTTTCTAATTCAATAGTAACACCATCTATTTTAGCAGCCATGTGTGGCGATAAAGGTTCTTTTAATAGATAAGATTCAGGAAATATAATTGTTTTTGTATTAGAGATTAATTCTTTGATAGTCATAGAATCTAATCCTTCATTAGTACCACTTTGTATTGGTTTCCAATAATCAGCCTTTAAAGCTTCGGTTAAAATAGCTGATACCATTGTTTTACCAACATTAGTGCCTATACCTGTAATAAAATAATTCATGGTTGATTAAATAAGGCAATGTATTTGGCTTTGATGTCTTCTACATTTAACTGTGTATTAATGTAGGTAATACAATTTTTACTCATTGCTTGAAACCCTTCATTATCAAGTTGAATGAGCTGTTGTATGGCTTCGGTGAATTTTTCTTTTTGCATTAAAGAAATATCAAAACCAACTTTTTTAATTTCTAATTCTCTCCAAGGTGTGTTGTCAGAAATAATTACAGGACGACCTTGCAAAAAGGTTTCTACAATCACATGTCCGAAATTTTCGGTTTGAGTTGGTAATAATAAAGCATGATATGCGCTCAGTGTTTTACCAATTTCCGTTGGTTGCAAAACACCTTTGTAAGTGCAAGTAATATTTACTGGTAATGTTTTAATTTTTGTTTCACATACATTCCAATAATCGGTATCCTCTTTAGGGCCATATATATCAAAGGTTACAGGATGTTTTGTAATATTTTTTAAAACATCAATGGCAACATCTAAATTTTTGATGCCCAAAATTCGTGCAATGAAACATACGTTTAATTCACCTGATTTTTTTTCAATGAAAGTAATGGCATCAGGTGTATGAGGTAAATTAGTAATCTCTGTTAATTTAATAGAAGAGCCAATATGTTTTTTTATATCTAATGTTTCTTGAGGAGATGTAGATTGCCAATGTACATTTTTAAATAAACCGAATACTTTGCTATAAATAAAAAATAATTTCTTTTTAAGGGGTTTCACTAATAAGGCACTATTACCGAACATTCCGCGAGGAGCTAAAATTATTGGTGTTTTAATTCTACCTTGTTGTTTCCACTTTAATGGATTGATGGCAAAATGTTTTGAAAATAAACTGTTCAAATATATAACGTCATGCGGCGTTGTTTGAATTAAATTTAAAACAAATTCAGACGTTAAATTATTTTGACTAATATAAAAAATTGATCGACCTTCAAAGGTCGTCCAGCAATTAGAAATAATTGTTTTATAAGATTCGTTCGCTTTAAAATCTCTATCCGTTGTAATAATTTTAAAATTAAAATCAGCCTCTAATTGCTTGGTTAGCGTGGAAATCGACTGGATAGGCCCGCCCGCTAGGCAACCTGGCAAAAACCAATCGCTTAAAATTAATATGGTTTTTTTAGCACTCAATATGATGTGTGTTTATCCAATTATTTAAAACAACCAAGTGCCAAACTCTGCTCCATGTTATTTTTGGATCGTTATTTAAAAAGCGATTCCAAATAATTAAAACGGCTTCTCTGTTGACAAAAGAACGCTTCGAAAACTGTATGATATTATCTTCACAAAATTCTCTTAAGTCGCCTTTTAGCCAATCTTTCCAAGGCAAGGTAAATCCCATTTTCGGACGATTGACAATTTCATTTGGTAATAGATCCCCTAAAGAATCTATTAGTAATTTTTTAGGAGTATGAGGAAATTTGTATTCGTCTTTCACTCCCAAAGTAAACTCTACCAATTGATAATCTAAAAAAGGAACACGTACTTCTAATGCCACCGCCATGCTCATTTGATCGGCATCTCGCAATAATACATTTTGCATGTATGTTTCAATTTCATATAGTGATACTCTACTGAGTATATGTTGTTTATCGGTAGTGCTATTTTTTATGAGATTGAAAATAAAGTTAGAATCGTTGTATTTGTTTTTTAGTAATGATTGATAATCGGATTGATTAAATAATTTACGATTAATAGGATAAGCTTGATGTCCGTTAATGCTATTTAACGCAAGTATTTCAGCTATTTTATCACCTTGCACCGATTTCTTTTTTGCGCTAATCAGTTTACCCGCTAAGCCTTTAGCAGGTATAATGTTGAGCCATGCTTTTTTTTCGAGATCAAACATTCGTTTAAATACATCATAACCCGCAAATAATTCATCACCTCCTAAGCCAGAAAGAGCCATTGTGATTCCCTCGTGCTTAGTGGCTTTCGAAACGATATAACTATTTGGGCCATCACCACTTGGGTGATCAATAGAAGCTAATGCTTCAGGTAATTGTTTTAAAAAATCAGTAGGCGTTAATTTTATTTCGTGATGTTGAGTATTAAATTTTTGTGAAATTTGTTTAGCGTATTTAGCTTCTGAAAATTCACTTTCATCAAAACTTACGTTAAAAGTTTGAATTTTTTCAGTAGATACTTTACTCATCAAACCTACAATAGCGCTACTATCAATACCGCCTGATAAAAAGGCTCCAAAAGGAACATCTGCAACCAAACGCCTTTCAACGGATAAGGATAGTAAATTATTTATTTGATTACAGGTTTCTTTATATGATAAATCTTGTTTTGATTTTGTGTAATCATTTATATTCCAATAACTAGAAATAGTTAATTGATTGTTTTGTAATTCCAGAAATTGCCCTGGCATTAACATGAATACTTCTTGTAAAATGGTGTTTGGAGCATGAACTGTTGAATATTGTATATATTCAGCTACAGCAGATTGACTTAGTTTTTTTTCGATGATATTGGATTTAATTAAAGCTCTAATTTCAGAAGAAAAAATAAATGTGTTATTTTTATACTGATAATACAATGGTTTAATTCCAAGCCTATCTCTAGCAATGAGTAATTTTTTTTCTATAGTATCCCAAATAGCAAAAGCAAACATGCCATTAAAACGTTTCATGCAAGTATTTCCCCATCGCAAATAGGATGCTAAAATTACTTCTGTGTCCGTATTTGTTTTAAAAATATACGGAAGGTTTTTCGAACCATGTTCAACTCTTTGTAATTCAAATTTTAAATCTTTATAATTATAAAGCTCTCCATTATAAACCATAATATATCTACCATCCTGAGAAATAAAAGGTTGATTACCAGCTTCTGAAAGATCAATAATAGATAACCGTCGATGGCCAAAATAACAATGTTCGTCATTCCATAAACCTTGAGAGTCTGGCCCGCGATGCGCAATCGCATCTGTCATTTTTTGTATAGCAGTTTGATAAACAGATGTGTTTAATTGATTACCGATAATGCCTGTTATGCCACACATAAATTATAATCCAATAGAGCTAATGTATTTTTTATTTGAAATCATATTTTTAATTCCATCTTCAATTGAAATTAAATCTCTTTTGAGTATTTCTTTCATTTTACTATTGTCTGGCTGACGACGAGTCATATCTCCTTCTTTTAATGGTGGTAAATGAATTATATTCGATTTACTATTGGTTATTTTTATGACCAATTTAGCTAATTCTAAAACTGTCATTAATTTATCACTACCAATATTAATGACATCATTTTCTAATAAATGATCTTTCATTATTTTAACACAAGTGTCAACGGTATCGTCAACATAAGTAAACGTACGGGTTTGAGAGCCATCTCCGTATATAGTAATATCTTGGTTTTTAAGAGCTAAAGCAATAAAACGGGATACTACAAAATCAGTACTTTGATTTGGGCCGTATGTATTAAAGAAACGAAATATCGTAAATGGTAAACCAAATTCTTGCTGATAACTTCTAAAAAAACATTCGCCCACATTTTTTACAACAGCATATGGCACTCGAGAGTTAAGAGGAGTGCGATGTTCATGTTGTGGTAATTCTACTGGTTCACCATATACTTCTGATGAGGAAGAAAAAAATACTTGCTTTACAGAAGAGTTTTTTGATAAATTTAAAACGTGTTCTATGCCATGAATATCATTTAAAACACTGACTGGGTTTTCTTGAGTCCTTAAAACGCCTACAACTGCCGCAAAATGAAATACATAATCAAAACTATAGGCAAGCATAATGGATGAAATTTCATTAAAATCATTTACATCTGCTTTAATAAATTTCCAATTAGTAAATTCTTTACTTGGTAATTTAGATAGAAATCCGGTTGATAAATTATCAACGACCACAACAAAATTTGTTGAGTCCTGAATTAATTTTTCAACTAAAGCGCCCCCAACATTTCCTGCGCCACCTGTTACTAAAATTTTAGCCATAACCGTTTAATTACAAAGCGAATATACCAATTTTATATCAAAAAATATCACATTTATTAAAATCTCGATGAACTAGGATATTGGTTTAAAACTGAGTTGGAGTTTAAAAAAATATGTACTTTTAAACCATGAATATAGAACTCTTTTTAGCTGAAACCATTTCTACACAAGTAAACCAGTTGTTTAATTTAACGACTGTTCCAACAGATATTATTCTTCAAAAAACAAAAAAAGAATTTGAAGGTGATTACACATTAGTCACTTTCCCGTTTATTAAAGTATCTAAATTAACTCCCGAAAAAACAGGAGAAGTGATTGGGGATGCCATTTTAAAGGTAAATCCGTCAATTACAAAATTTAATATTGTTAAAGGGTTTTTAAATATTTCTTTATCTAATGTATTTTGGGTGTCTGCATTTAAGAATATATCAAGTATTCCAAATTATGGTGTTAAACCAGCACTAAGTAGTGGTAAGCAAATTATGCTCGAATACTCTTCTCCCAATACTAATAAGCCTTTACACTTAGGACATATTCGTAATAATTTATTAGGATTTTCTGTGGCGTCTGTTTTAAAAACTCAGGGGCATGATGTTATTAAAGTAAATATTATAAATGATAGAGGAATACATATTTGTAAAAGTATGTTAGCTTGGCAATTATTTGGTCATGGCGAAACTCCACAATCTTCAGGTCTTAAGGGTGATCATTTAGTTGGAAAATATTATGTGGAGTTTGATAAAGCGTATAAAAAAGAAATTCAAATATTAATTGATGCTGGTAAAACAAAAGAAGAGGCAGAGAAACAAGCGCCATTAATTTTGCAAGCTCAAGATATGTTATTGAAATGGGAAGCCAATGATTTCGAAACCATCAAT